>DASRSR010000030.1:0-9248 GCA_035656355.1 Edaphobacter sp. | reverse complement strand
TACGGCTTATTTCCCTACCAATACCGGTTCCTGCTCCAACTCAACGCCGAATCTTTGCCGTACCTCTGTGCAAATTGCATCGCGCAGCACTTCAATATCCGCCGCCGATGCATGACCTCGATTGATCAGGGCGAGCGTGTGTCGCGACGAAGTTCCTGCCTGGCCCATGACAAATCCTTTAGAAAATCCAGCCTTCTCTAATAGCCATGCAGCGGCCAGCTTCACCATTCCCTCGCCCGCCGGCCAATGTGGAATTTCCTGTGCTCCCAGATTCAGGCTCTTTGCAATCCCGTGGAATACCTGGGTCGGAACCACCGGATTCTTGAAAAATGACCCAGCGCTGCGGCAATCGGCTTCACCCTCAACCAGCAGCATTCCTTTGCCGTGCCGGATAGCGCGAACCGCATGATAAATATCAATCGGTCGAGGTGCCCCGGTCTCCGGCTTCCAATCCGCGAAATAGCGCTTGAGGTCTGCGTATTCAAGTTTCGGCTGCATTGTCAGATCAAACCGAAAGCCGACCGAGATGACGACATAGCGTCCACGACTTGTCGTGTTGAAGATGCTGCGACGATACGCAAAACCGCACTCCTGCCGAGTAAGAGTCACAAACCTACCCGCTTCTATATCGAAGGCTTTCACTCCAACAATGGTGCTTGCCACTTCCTGACCATATGCACCAACGTTCTGCACCGGAGTTCCGCCTACCAACCCTGGAATCCCGGCCAGGCACTCAATTCCGCTGATTCCCTGCTCGCAAATTTCCAGTACAAACGTATCCCACTCTTTGCCTGCCGGAACGGTATAGCTGACAAAGTCGCCCTCGCGCACAGCTTCCATCCGTCCGTCAATAGCCGCCCGAATCACCAGCCCATCAAACCCCTCATCGGATACGAGCAGATTGCTGCCTCCGCCAAGAATGAACACGGGCAGCCTCTTCTCCCGTGCAAAGGCCACCGCTTCGGCAATCTCGGCTTCGCTTACCGCTTCACAAAAATAGCGTGCCGGCCCTCCGATACGGAAGGTGGTATACGGAGCCAATGGAACTTGCTCCTGAATGCGAATGGAAAGAGTCTGCACGGGTTAGAGACTACAACAGGCCGCAGGCTGGCGCACCAATGGAGAAGACCGTACAATCAAGTCTGACGGCTTTGCCTTGTGCACGCCGCATTCAGGAGAGCTTCTTATGTATCCAGAGATTATGGTCATCCCCATGCGCGAAGAACTGACCCGTGCAGGTATCGCCGAAACTCGCACCGCAGGCGATGTTGAGAGCGCGCTGGCCAAACCCGGCACTACCATGGTTGTCGTTAACTCCATCTGTGGTTGCGCTGCCGGCAAGATGCGCCCAGGCGTCCGTCTGGCAATGCAGCACAATACCAGACCCGACCACGCGATTACTGTCTTCGCTGGACAAGACCGCGATGCCACCGAAAAGGCCCGCAGCTACTTTGGCGGCCATCCACCCACTTCACCCGCAATCGCCATTCTGCGAGACGGCCAGTTGGTGTATCTGATGCAGCGCTCAGCCATCGAAACCTCCACCGCTCCAGCTATTGCGCAAGAGTTGACCCGCGCCTTTGACACGTACTGCTCCAAAGCCACTGCGTAGAGTAGCTTCAAACACTCAGAAGGGGCCGGACCGCACACTGCGGTCCGGCCCAATTTCTTTGCCCTGACTTATCTTCGGACACTCTCAGCCGATATACGAATTAGTTATGGCACGCTCAACTTTTCTTCACTCACCATTTCAACCCTCGATCCCGGCCGCCATCTGCGGTTCGTCCTTTATATCTGGCATGCCGGCTGAACTTATCGAGGAGGCTTTGATCGGCAGCAGCGACGCGATGACCCGGCTTCGCCTTCAAATTCGCCGGATTGGACCGCACTTCCGGTCTGTCTTGATTCATGGTGCCTCAGGCGTCGGCAAACGTACGGCTGCCTATACACTTCACCGCACAAGCCCCGTCGCAAACGGCCCCTTTCTTACCTCAACCTCGGGTGAACGCATCGGCTATCTTATGAAGCTTGCCCAGCGCGGCACACTCTATTGCGAGCATATCGATCGCATGTCTCTTGCAGCACAGGATGAGATGCTCACTATGCTTGCGCGCGGCAGGTGGATTAGCGATGGTCTGGGTGCACCGATGCAAGCCTGTCCGCGCGTTATTGCATCCACAACACAAGATCTCCGCACTCTTGCAGCCGCTGGAAGGTTTCGCCAGGAACTCTATAACTACATCTCCAACGTGCAACTGTCGGTACCGTCTCTCAGCGACCGCACTGAAGATATTCCCCTCTTGGTCCGGTATTTTCTCGATGGCATATCCAATGGCCAGGAAATTACTCTTTTCGCAGATGCAATGGCATGGCTCATCTCCTATCCATGGCCGGGCAATCTCCGCGAATTGAAACATCTCATCGAGAGCGCCGTTTTCAAATCAGAGGGCAAATCGATCGACGCCGAAAGTCTTGCCGCCCTCACAAAAGCACACATGACCCCTGAAGCTACAGAACAGCCCGCTTGCGAACCCGCTCGTCTGCAGGATGTCATCGAGAAGCATGTTCTGTACGTACTAAAGAACTGTGCTGGAAACAAATTGCGCGCAGCGGAGCTTCTAGGCATCAGCCGATCGACTCTTTATCGCATGCTCGATAGCTGCTCAGCCGCTGCCGTTCGCTGATCACTTCCGATTCGCAGGTAAAATCAGATTTGTATAAGACATACCGATTCAGCCATCCAGGCTGCCAGGGAATTGTTTGCGAATTCTGATTTATGGGCTCAACTATGCCCCCGAACTGACCGGCATCGGCAAATATACCGGTGAGATGTCTGCGTGGCTCGCTGCTCGCGGGCACGACGTTCGAGTTGTTACCGCTCCTCCGTACTATCCTGCCTGGAGCATCCGCGAAGACTACCGTGGCCGTCTTTATCGCAGAGAGCGAGGTCAACCCGATGTCTACCGTTGCCCGCTCTACGTTCCGGCAAAGCCAACTGGCATAAAACGCATGGCCCATCTGTTCTCGTTCATGCTTGGCAGCTTGCCCGTCATGTTGCGCCAGATCTTTTGGCAACCGGAAATCGTCTTTACCGTCGAGCCAACTTTCTTTTGCGCTCCGGTAGCTTTACTGGTAGCGCAGGCTACCGGAGCAGCATCATGGTTGCACGTGCAGGATTTTGAGGTCGATGCCGCCTTCGAACTTGGCCTGCTTCCGGCACGAGGTCCTGTCCATGCGTTCGCCCTGGGCTTGGAAAAGCTGTTTACTCGCGCCTTTACGCGCGTCTCCAGCATCTCCTACAAGATGATCGAGCGTGCGCTCACCAAAGGAATTCCGGAGAGCAGCGCAATTCTATTTCCCAACTGGGTTGACGTCGATGCTATCCATCCTCAGCCGAGAAACGCATCGAACTCGTTCCGGCGTGAACTCGGTCTCGAGGACAAAATCATCCTTCTTTACTCCGGCAACATGGGCGCAAAGCAAGGACTTGAGCTTCTCGCTCCTCTGGCGACATCATTTGCCAGCGATCCTCGCGTACATTTCCTCTTTTGCGGAGATGGGGCTTTTCGTCCTCAATTAGAGGCGCTGGTAACGAACTGCTCAAATGTGACTTTGCTCCCGCTGCAACCCTTAGAGCGGCTTAATGAGCTGCTCAATGCTGCGGACATCCATCTGTTACCCCAGCGCGCCGGTGCCGCTGATCTGGTTATGCCTTCAAAACTTACCGGAATGCTCTCCAGCGGCCGCCCCGTTATCGCTACGGCTGACTCCGGCACCCAGGTTGCTCGCGTCGTCTCTCGTAACTCCGCGCAAGAGGCCTGCGGCCTGGTTGTCCCTGCCGAGGATGCATTATCACTCCATACGGCAGTACAAACATTGGTTGAAGATGAATCTCTTCGTCATCAACTGGGAATGAACGCACGCAAGTATGCTGTCGAGCATCTGGGCAAGCAACAGGTGCTTGAGCAATTCGAGCGTGATCTCCAGACACTCGTATAGCCTCTACCGCAACTCAGAGAGTACGTCTCTTCTTCGCTCTGTCATCTGCCATCAAGTAAACTGCTCTAAGCCCTACCCCGGCAGTTCACAAAGGAGATCGCTTTGAAGAAAGCCCTGATTACAGGAGTTACCGGCCAGGATGGCGCTTATCTTGCCCAATTTCTCCTCGCCAAAGGCTACGAAGTCCACGGCATCAAACGCCGCAGCTCCCTCTTCAATACAGCACGCATCGACAATATTTACGAAGATCCCCACAATCCTGATCCGCACTTTATCCTTCACTACGGAGACCTTACAGACTCCTCATCACTGATTCATATTGTCCAGAAGGTGCAGCCGGATGAGATCTATAACCTTGGCGCACAGTCTCATGTTCAAGTCTCCTTCGAACAGCCGGAGTACACCGCAGACGCCGATGCTATCGGGCCGCTACGTCTGCTCGAAGCCATCCGCATCCTTGGCCTTGAAAAGAAGACGAAGTTCTATCAGGCTAGTACCAGCGAGCTTTACGGTCTTGTACAGGAGATTCCCCAGAAAGAGACCACGCCCTTTTATCCCCGTTCGCCCTACGCAGTGGCTAAGATGTATGCCTTCTGGATCTGCGTGAACTATCGCGAAGCTTACGGCATCTTTGCGTGCAACGGCATTCTCTTCAACCATGAGTCTCCTTTGCGTGGCGAAACCTTCGTCACACGCAAGATCACTCGTGGTCTTGCCCGTATCAAAGCCGGCCTGCAAAAAGAGCTTTATCTCGGCAATCTCGATGCCAAACGCGATTGGGGACATGCACGCGACTACATCGAGATGCAGTGGCTGATGTTGCAACAGTCAAAGCCCCAGGATTTTGTCATTGCCACTGGCCGCCAATACAGCGTGCGCGAGTTTGTCCAGCGCTGCGCAAGACGATTGGAAATCGACCTTACCTGGCACGGCAGCGGGATTAACGAAAAGGCCACGGATAAGCAAGGCAATGTCGTTGTTGCTGTCGATCCGCGCTATTTTCGCCCAACTGAGGTAGAGACTCTGCTCGGCGACCCTTCTAAAGCCCACCGCGAACTGGGTTGGACGCCGCGCACCTCCTTCGATCAACTCGTCGAGGAGATGGTTGATGCCGACTTCAAGGCCGCTCAGCGCGATGCTCTGGTTCGCGATCACGGCTTCGACGCTTACAACGTTCGTGAAACCTAGATCTCACCGCAACTCGATTTAGTTACGCCATGAAAAAAGATTCCAGAATTTACGTTGCCGGACATCGGGGACTTGTTGGCTCCGCAATTTACCGTGCGCTGAAAGCACAGGGGTATAGCAATTTGCTGACCCGCACTCGGCAAGAGCTCGATCTTGCCGACACCTCCGCGGTCAACAACTTCTTTCGCACAGAGAAGCCGGAGTATGTCTTTCTTGCTGCGGCAAAAGTAGGCGGCATTCTGGCCAACAATACCTATCCTGCCGACTTTATCCGCGATAACCTCACCATTCAAACCAACGTTATCGAAGCCAGTCACGCCAACAATATCGATCGCTTGCTCTTCCTCGGATCATCCTGCATCTATCCAAAGTTCGCGCCTCAGCCAATGCCGGAGTCCTGTCTTCTAACTGGCCCTCTCGAGCCTACAAACCGCCCTTACGCATTGGCAAAGATTGCCGGTATCGAGATGTGCTGGAGCTATAACCGGCAATACAAAACAAGGTATCTCGCTGCAATGCCGACGAACCTCTACGGCCCCGGCGATAACTTTGACCTGAATAATTCCCATGTTCTACCGGCTTTGATTCGCAAGACCGCCGAAGCGATTAAATCAAAAGCCGACGAAATTACTGTATGGGGTACTGGAACTCCTCGCCGGGAGTTACTGTATTCAGATGATTTAGCCGAAGCGTGTTTGTTCCTGATGAATCTGGATGAAGTTCGATATAGCTCTCTTCTCAATGAAGAGTCAGCCCCTCTGGTGAATATTGGAACCGGCGAAGACATAACCATTCGCGAACTTGCTGAACTGGTTGCCAGGGTACTTGGCTTTCAGGGAAAACTTGTGTTTGACACCAGCAAGCCCGATGGCACACCTCGCAAGCTGATGGATGTGACTCGACTTCATAACCTGGGATGGCACCATCACACATCGCTGGAAGAAGGAATCCGTCGCACATGGGAAGCGGTTCGATCTCAGACTAGATGAGGCAAGCCTTTTATTATCAATCTGCCTATAGATCTCTCCCCCTAAAGTGCTATCGAAGGTGGTTACCTAAATAACTAACCTTGCTCCATGGATCTGTCACTGGAGCGCCGCAGAAATGCAAATCCAAGCTGCCCTTTTTGGCTTCTTGTCGCAATTGCGCTCCTGTTCTCTCCTTCCCTGCTTCGCGCACAATCCATCTTCGATACCCCGGCCAACGTTGCCGAACAATTTCTTCTCACTTCTGCTAACCACGAGCGTGTAGCACGCGGGTTGCACCCCCTGAAGCTTGACTCTGCTCTTAGCCAGGCAGCGGCAGCTCATGCCCGTCAGATGGCAGATCACGGCACGATATCGCATCAATTTCCGGGGGAACCTAAGCTTTCAGTCCGTGGAGCCAGCGCTGGCGCGCGCTTCAGCCTAATCTCTGAGAATGTGGCCCAGGCACCTATTGCTGTCATGATCCACGACCTCTGGATGCACTCCGAAGGGCACCGCGAAAACCTTCTCGATCCTAAGGTGGATGCAGTGGGCATTGCCGTTGTTGAGCGCGGCGGCGAATATTACGCAGTCGAAGACTTCGCCAACCTTATTCAACCTCTGGCTTTCGCAGCGCAGGAAACCGCAGTCGCCAATCTCCTTGAAAAATCAGGCATGGAGATTGCCACAGGTAAGGTCATGAGCGAACAGGATGCTCGCCGTACCTGCAGCATGTCCACTGGATACGTGGGTTCGCGGCCGCCGTGGTACATCATGCGCTATACCGCGCATTCCGTCAGCGAACTGCCCGTTCAGCTTCAGTCGCGGCTTAGCTCCGGGAAATATCACCAGGCGGTCGTCGGAGCCTGCGCAGAGGACTCGTCCAGTCCCTTTACGGCTTACAACATTGCCGTTCTGCTTTATCCCTAAATTAATTCAGGAATAATGGCGATCTACTCTCCGCCACCCTGTTTTTCCAGATCATCCAGCAGTAGCTTGGCTTTGGTTGCCAGCGTCTTTGCCCCCTCGACATCTCCAGAGTTCAATGCGCTCTGGGCCTGATGCCAGAAATTTCTGATCTTATTAATCTGTGTCCGTTCATGCCGAGCAGTCTGCACCGGAATTGCCTTAAGCCGGTTTCCGATTGCATTGATCATTTCTGTCGCTTCCTGCTGTGCCTGCGGATTGGCAGCACCCCCAGTGGTTAACTCTCCAATAGCATCAGCTTCGGAGACCGGTTCGGTTGTGTTTGTCTCCTCAGGGGATGCAGTAGTTGTCCGGGGAGCAGTATGTCTCCGTTCGCGCCGCGGATTAGCCGCTGCTGCTGCAATGGGAATCGGCATCTGCGGCGGCGGTGGGGGAGCCTGCAGCATCGGTTCGCTGGTGGGTGGAGGCAGTGTCGCCAGTGGAATTGGAGCCAGCACAGCCGGGAGTACAGGAATCTGCGGCCGCCGATGATGACAGCCGCTTAATGCGGTCATCATCCCTGCGCACACCAGTGCCCCTGCCAGTCTCTGCATGCGGTTGCCGTACACGTTCAAACACGCTCTCCCATTCTTAATGACTGGCCCCTGCCGCGACTGCTTTGCGGCCCTCCACATTTGAACCCGGTGCAAGCGGCAACCGGAGTGTAAAAGTTGTGCCACGATCCGGCGAATCGGAATTGGCATTCGACTTCACATCCATGGCGCCACCATGCATTTGCAGAATACGATATGTCGTCGCCAGACCGATTCCGCTGCCCTTTGCCTTGGTGGTAAAGTACAACTCAAAGATACGAGGTAGCAGCTCCGGAGGTATACCTTCGCCATTATCGGCTACTTCAACGACTGCGAACGGATATTCGCGGCGTATGGTCACCCGTATCTTACCCCCAGATGTCATTGCCTGCATCCCATTGAGCATTAAGTTCAGCAATGCCTGTCGAAGCAATTCCCCATCCACCCTTACCATCACAGCGTCGGCTGGAGCTTCAACAACTACATCTACCCCGTTTTCCTGCATCTCCGCCGCAGTCAATTCCGTCACGGCACTAACAACCTGCCGGAGGTCTTGTTCTCTCAAATGCAGTTCCATAGGCCGGGAAAAGTCCGCAAGTGTTTGCACAACGCGGTCCAGCCGCTGCATCTCACCGGCGAGGATGTCGACATGACGCTGCGCTCCACGAAACTCCGGTGCATGGCTCCCCTCCAGCTTCGCCCGCAGAAGCTCTAGGTGAACCACCATAGCGTTGATCGGATTTTTCACCTCGTGCCCCACTCCAGCAGTGAGTCGGCCAATTGCAGCCAGCCGGCGCGCAACCTCCAGCTCTTGTCCAAGCTGCTGTGCGGATTCAGTGTCACGCAGCGTCAGCAGAGTTCCCATATTGCTGACACCGCCCATTCCGTCATCGATTCGATCCAGTGAGATCTGCACCTGACGTCCATCTTCCAGCGTTACGCTCTCGGCGCTTACCTGACCACCACTGGCAAATGCGCGCAATACCGCCTTTCCCAATGCGGTCTCCGGTTTAAAAATATCCTCCACCTGTTTGCCGGCCAGCGCGCTTTCGGGTCGGTTCAGAAATAGCGCCACTGCATCAGAAACCATTACTGCCCGATGCTCCGCATTGAACAACAGCACCCCGTCGCGCAGTGCATCCAGCATGTGAGCCAGGTTCGCCTGAAGGGCTGTATATCCTTCTTCAGTAGTGCGAATCTGCTGTCCCAGGCGATCGATCGTCTTGGTTACGCGCACCACCGCATCGCTTCCACCACTTTTCTCCTCCAGCATCTGCGGTCCTACGGCTCGGTCGGCGGAAGTCAGACTTTCAAGTTTCCGGCTGATAGCCTCAATTGGCTGCAGAGCCAGATTGGCGAGCAGGGCCGCTGCCACCATCGCGGCAAATCCGGCCAGTAACGCGAAGCGCAGCGATACCCACAACCATGGAGCATAGGAATTCTTCAGAAAAGTAGATCTAACTCCGAGATGCACGATCAGAAACGGAACCCCGTTCCTGTCCAGCGACTGCTGAATGTCCAGAACCCGCGGTTGCCCAAAGACCACCTTCATCTGGTGAATGACGCTGCCGATCTGTACGCTTTGCAGACTCATCCG
>DASRSR010000029.1:0-17363 GCA_035656355.1 Edaphobacter sp. | reverse complement strand
CCTATACGGCACAATCTCTTGCGGCCGTTCCTGGCCAGCCGAACTCAGTTGCAGTTTATTCCAATAATGGAGTAGTTACGATCTACGACTCGGGAGTTGCACGCGCAAAGACTAGCTCCGGATTGAACGTCTACTTCAATTCGAACAGTGGTGGGCTCGCCTTTGGTAGCTCTGCATCGACTCTCTATCTCAACTCATATGCGGTTTCTCCGTCGCTTTACGCGCTTACCATCGATTCCACAGGTGTCACTGCCGCAAAATCTCTAAATAATGGCAATGGCAACACAGTTCAGTACGATAACAATCGCCTCTATCTCTCATCAGGCGTTGTTCTGGATCCCAGCACCGGTAATCAACTCGGTCAGTTCTCGACCACAACCTCATACAGCAACTCACCGGTACCCGCAGCAGGGCCGATGGTCTCGGACTCATCACTAGGACGCGCCTGGGTTCTTTTTTCTGGATATTCTTACAATACCCAGATTCTTGCCTTCGACGAAGATACATATAATTTTGTGGCGAGCACGCCTCCCATCACTGGCATCGGTTCGCTTTCTTCGGGTGGTCCATACTCAACCCCCTCGGACCTTATCCGCTGGGGTCAGAATGGTCTTGCCTTCCACACCAGCAATCAGCTCTATGTTTTGCAAAGCCCGCTGGTAAAGGATGTCTCAAACTCTCCTGCCGACCTTGCCATAACCGTTCAGGCTCCAGCCGCAGCTACTACGGGCACCGCTTTCAACTACACCGTGAAAGTTGCGAACCTTGGCCAGAACACAGCCTCCGGAGTAACTCTTACCACCTTCCTCCCCGGTGGCGTCATCGGAGGAACCTTCACCACCTCTCAGGGAAGCTGCAGTGGAAGCGGTGTTCTCTACTGCGATTTTGGCTCTCTCGCGAAGGGTGCCTCGGCAACGCTTACCATTCCGGTCACTCCAACCGTCGCAGGGGCGCTCTCGCTATCTTCCTATGGTGCTTCTCTCAGCTTTGACCCCACATCCTCAAACAACCAGGCCAGCGCCACTACTACTGTTACCGGCAATCCGTACAATGCGCCACCCACAGTCACGCAACTCTCGCCAGACCTCATCCAGGCTGGCAGTTCTACTACAACTCTCTCCGTCGATGGGACCGGCTTTACCGCCGGCTCTACCGTTCTTTGGAATGGCCAGGCGCTCCCGACGGCATTCGTCAGCACAGGGCAGATAACGGCAACGGTTGACTCTTCACTCATTAGTCAACTCGGCTGGGCGCAGGTCGCGGTCACCACTCCGGCGCCCGGAGGAGGACAATCTGCTCCGTTACCGCTGCATATTTATCAGCTTCTCAACGTACCCGCGAACACAATTAGCTTCGATCCATTTACACGGAAGATCTATGCGGTTCTGCCTAGCACAGCGACCAGTATCTCCGGCAACAGTCTGGTTGTCATTGATCCGGCAACTGGCAGTGTCGGCGCTCCAATTCAGGTCGGTAGTGAGCCCAATTTGCTTTCCGAGACCAGCGATGGAAATTATCTCTATATCGGTCTGAGCGGAGCGAAGAGCCTCAGGCGCTTCAACCTGCTCACCCAATCTCCCGAAGCCACTATCCCCATCACTTCACCCGTGGTCTACCAGAGTGGAAATGTCGCAGCAGCTGGGATAGCAACCATTCCCGGTTCCGATTCTAGTCTTGCACTTGATATTCCCTCAGGCGGAATTGGAATCTTCGATATCTCTGGTTCAACTGGAACCTTCCGAAGTAAGATGAGCCAGATATATGGCGGCGATAATCCGGTCTTTGTCGATTCAACCCATCTCTATGCCTATGACTCCGAAACCACTGGTGCCGAGTTCTATCGTTATAGTGTCGATTCTTCAGGAGTGACGCTGGTCGATGGAACTACCCTTAATGGAATAGGAGGCTTTAGCGGCAAGTTTTCTGTTGATGGTGGACTCGTTTTTGGTGCCGGCGGAGGCATTATTAATCCAGGTACAACTCCTCCATCGCAGATAGCTGTGCTTCCTCTTGGCAATGGATCCTACTTCAATACTGTGACCGGAGCAGGTGTTGTTCCGTATCAGGCGGAACAGAAAGCATTTATTATCGGCATCTCCACTTCGAGCAATACTGCTAATTACCTGGAGAGGTTCGATACATCTACCTTTACTCTCGATCGGCAGATCCAGCTTCCCCTCACTACAAACTCATCATTGAAGGGGCTTCGCTTCGGCCAGGATGGGTTGGCATATGTGCTTCCAACCAATAGCACCTCAGGGATAGGAGGACAACCGAATCAAATCTTCCTGCTGCGAGGTCCATTTGTGCTTCCAGCCGAGGCCATATCGAACTCTGCACCTGTGCTGACTAGCACGAGCGCGTCCACTATTCCGGTCGGCACCGGAAACACCTATCTCACAGTTACTGGTACAGGGTTCCTTCCCGGCGCCGTTGTGCTCTGGAACGGATCGGCTCGAATCACCACCTATCTCGACAGCACACATCTGCAGGTGGCAATACCGGCAGCTGACCTGGCGACTGCAAAGACCGTCACTGTAACCAGTCAGAATCCTGGCTCAGGAGCCTCCAATAGCCTGACCATTACAATTCAATAATCCTTCGGACCGCTTGTATCCAAAAGAGGAGAGGGCAACTACAACCATGTCGCTCTATCCTCTTTTTCGCCCGAGGCGCCGAACAGTTTTGTTGCTGTTGTGCAGCGAAGATTCCCCTGTATTTGTGCTCTTATGTTCAGACGTTGGCTGCATTACCATGCAGCCACCAATCTGGAAATCTGTGTTAAGCCTGGTCCTATACTCTCTCCATGGATGCAGAACGTCTTCGCGCCTATCTCCTGTTCCTTCCGCATGTCGTTGACACGATGCAGTGGGGAGCGAACTTGGTCTTCTGGGTGGGTGACAAGGCAATTGGCGGCAAGATGTTCGCTCTTATCAACCTCGATGATGATCAGCACAGACAGGTCATCTCCTACTCTGCAGGTCCCGAGCGTTATGCCGAACTGCTCGAGATTGAAGGCATCTTCCCGGCACCCTACATGGCGCGCATCCACTGGGTTGCCGCCGAACGCTGGAGCGTATTTTCCGCCTCCGAATGGGAACAACAGCTTCGCGCCGCTTACGACCTTACGTTCGCCAAGCTTCCTCCAAAGGTGCGCACCGTGCTAACGCTACCCAAATCGCAACAGAAGAAGCTCATCTCCGAACGCCGAAAGCTGCTCTCTGCGAAAAAGAACTCGAAAGCTTAACCCACGTCCATCCCGATCTCGCCAGTTTGCGCTTACCCCTACGTCATCTCGACCGAAGGCTGAAAGGACGCAGTGGAGAGACCCTGTATTTCATCACTTGTTATTCCGCAGTGGGGAACTGCTTTCGCTTTTGCGCAGTCTTTCCCTAAACATACCTGTCAAGTGGCAAAATGGAGCATTTTATAGAAAACAAAAGAGATAACCGGTGCCGATTTATCCCTGTAAATTTGCTACTCTTAAATAAGACTCCAAAACAAAAAAGCCCAGCAGACTCGCTGGGCTTTTCTGTTTATCGAGTTGTTTAAATTGAATACCTAGTTGGAGGTTATTTATATCGAAGAATTACAACAGCATGTCCGACCTAAATCACGAGGTATAAATAACTTACCGCCAAAATATAGGGTACTTTACCACTCTCTTTTAGCCGTAAAAATACCGCGGAAAGCCGGCCAGTACGCCCAGATCAGGAACAGCTCCAGTACGGTGCAAACCAGTCCCGGCCCGATTCCAGGAAAGAGGGTCAGATGGAACAACAGAATGTTCACCAGAATCGGCCCCAGGATCACCAGCGCTACCGGAACGTAGCGGCCCACCAGCAGCAGCACGCCGGCAATCACGTACAGTACTCCATGAAACGTGACCCACCCGTGTTTGAACATAATTGCTGCAAAAGTTCCTGCATCGCCCGGCGGCATCTGTGCGGGAATAAAGTGGAAGAAATTGTTAAGGCCAAAGATCAGAAATACCAGGCCAAGCAAAATGCGCGCGATAACGACAGCGATCTTCATACCAGGGTCGAGCTCCTGTTCAGCGGAAATAGATGGTGATGCTCGGCAGAGGCAAACTGCCTGCGTGTGAATGAGATTATGGATCAGGCAGAAGTTATGCAGAATATTTTTGTTGGTTAGCCTTGGTGAGCACGCATCGCCTCTGCGCGAACGTCTAAATCGATGGTCATCTGCGCGAAAACTGGCCATTTGCGGAGCTTGAATGAAGAGATTAATTAGCACCCTGCTGCTTGGCGGCCTTGTTTCGATTCCTGTTTTGGCACAATCCGACACGCCGCCTCCTCCACCCGCTGCTCAGGATGCCCAGACTCAGCTTCAGCGCGGCCGCCAACTACTCGACCAGATGGTCCAGGCGCTCGGGGGCGATGCCTGGCTCAACCGAAAAGACATGCAGTTTCACGGTCGCATTGCCAGTTTCTTTCATGGTCAGCCAAATGGCATGGTTATTGAATTCGACGCATGGCACCAGTTTCCCGATGCGACGCATCCTGAGGCGGTACGCATTGGGTTTCTTACTGACAAGAGCATGATTCTGCCCGGCAAGAAGATCGACGTTGTGCAGATATGGACCGGCGGTAAGGGCTATGAGGTCACTTATAAGGGCAAAACCGAGCTGCCTAAAGATCAGGTTACGGACTACTATCGGCGTCAGGCGCACTCCATCGAAGATGTCGTCCACAACTGGCTTAAGGCTCCGGGAGTAATGGTGATCTACGATGGTACCAACATGGTCGAGCGCCACATCGTCGACGAGGTTACTGTCCTCAGCGCAAATAATGATGCCGTTACGATTGACCTTGATGCTCATACGCATCTGCCCGTGCGCCGCACCTTTGAGTGGCGCAACCCAATCTACAAAGACCACGACAAAGACGTTGAAGAGTACGCCGACTACCACACCGTTCAGGGCCTGCCCACGGCCTACAACATCACTCGTTACCACAACGGCGATATGGTCAATCAGCGGTTCCTTACGCAGGTCAAATACAACACAGGACTACCGCCCGAACTCTTTAACCAAAACAAGCTGCTGAAAAAGAAATAAGCAGGCGGTTTATACTCATGTTGCCCATGAGTGAACAGCAAAACAATTCTACGCAAGGCCTCGAGCCGCTTCCGGCAACGGCACGGACGATGGACATCGTCGAAATTATGTCCATTTTGCCGCATCGCTACCCGTTCCTGCTCATTGATCGCGTTGTCGAAGTGGAGCGCAAACAGCGCATCGTTGCCATCAAAAACGTCACCATGAATGAGCCACACTTTCAGGGACATTTTCCTGACTACCCCATCATGCCCGGCGTTCTGGTCGTTGAAGCCATCGCTCAGGCTGGAGGCGCGCTGCTGCTCACCGAGATTCCTGACCGCGAGGATAAGCTGATGGTCTTTACCGGAATCGACAGCGCGAAGTTTCGCCGCCCTGTTGTTCCAGGCGATCAGCTTCGCATCGAAGTCACCGTGCTCAATTGGCGCAGCCGCGCTGTCCGTATGCTTGGCATCGTTACTGTCGATGGCAAGATAGCCTGCGAGGCGACTGTTATGTGTCAGCTTGTTCCACGAGGGCCGAAGAAGCCAGCAGCAGAGGCGACCGCAGAGTGAGCGTTCATCCCACCGCAATTGTTGCCACAGGTGCAGTCATTCCGGAGTCCTGCACGATTGGCCCATTCTGCACCATCGGCGCGAACGTTGTACTTGGCGAAGACTGCGAGCTGGTTTCGCACGTCGTTCTCGATGGTCACCTGACCATAGGCAAAGGCAACCGCATCTTCTCCTTCGCCTGTCTTGGCATCGCGCCGCAGGACCTTAAGTATGCTGGCGAGCCCACACGACTCGAGATCGGCAATGACAATACCATCCGCGAGTATGTCACGATTTCTCGCGGAACTGTCGGCGGCGGCGGTGTCACCCGTGTTGGTAATGGCTGCCTCATCATGGCCTACACGCATATAGGCCACGACTCGGTCATCGGCAACAACTGCATTCTGGCTAACTCGGCTACTCTTGCAGGGCACGTCATCGTAGAAGATTATGCGGTTGTCGGCGCGCTCTGCCCTGTCCACCAGTTCTGCCGCATTGGGAAGTACTCGTACATCGGCGGTGGCACCACCATCACACAGGATGTACTGCCGTATTCGCTTACCTGCATCGAGCGCAACAACCACGCCTATGGGCTGAATAAGGTCGGCCTCGAACGGCGTGGCTTCACGCCACAGCAGTTGAAAGAACTGCGCGCCACCTACCGCTTGCTGCTGGCTTCAAAGCTGAACACAACTCAGGCTCTCGAAGCGATTCGCGAAACCATAGCTAAAGGTGCTGATGAGCACGTCACGTATCTTGCCGACTTCATCGCCAATAGTGAGCGCGGCGTTATCAAGTAAAAAGATCGAAGCATCGGCAACTGGAGAATTGGAGATCAGGTAGATGCGGGCTTTGGCCCTCGACATGGGAGGAACGCATATTGGCTGCGGCCTGGTAGAAGAAGACCGCCTACTGGCGCATATGTCCATCGATGCAGAGAGTACATCGAGCTTTGCCGACTTATTGCCTGTAGTCACCGAGACGCTTCACACCTTACTGGGTCAGGCCGGAGTATCGGAAAAAGAATGTGCAGGCATCGCGCTCGGCTTTCCTGGAATCGTCAATGCGCGCACCACCACAATTTATTCAACATTGAATAAGTATGTAGACGCGCCGAGCCTGGATTTGCGTGGCTGGGCACAACGCGAATTTAATCTTCCGCTTCGCATTGAGAATGATGCGCGTCTGGCTTTGATGGGCGAACACTACGCAGGCGCAGGTCGAGGTACTGGCAACATCGTGATGATGACGCTGGGTACAGGAATCGGTAGCGCAACAATCCTTAATGGCAGGCTTCTTCGCGGAGTGCATGGGCATGCGGGCTGTCTTGGCGGTCATCTCACGGCGAAGTTCGATGGCCATCTGTGCCACTGTGGAAATATCGGCTGCGCGGAGGCAGAAGCATCCGGATGGTCGATGCCGCTGATTGCAGCCGAATGGCCTGGATTCCCAGAGAGTGCGTTGGCACAGATACAGAAGTTCGGTTTTCGTGAGCTATTCACATGTGCTGAACTGGGGGACAAAGTTGCTCGCGAGGTACGTGAGCGATGCCTCCATGTATGGGCCGCAAATGCTGTCTCTTTGATCCATGCCTATGATCCCGAGATGTTGATTTTTGGTGGCGGCGTGATGCAGGACCCCGAACCTATCCTGTCCTTTGTTCAGGAGTACATCAATGTCCATACCTGGTCCAGTTGGGGAAAGACACGGATAGCAGCAGCAATGCTGGGAAACAGCGCAGCACTTCTGGGAGCTGTTCCTTTGCTAGCTGAGGAGATGCATGGCGCGTAAATCGAATTACGATAAATCTCCGTTTATCGAAGCTGGCGCAGGCAGCGAATGCGCTGTAGGTTGGGACGCGATTGCTGTCCAGCTTGCCGGCAAAAAGATCGTGTGTGTGGAGTGTTATCCAGGTGCAGACGTGGACGATATTGCAACGAACCTCGTTCAGCGATTGCACCCGAATACAGTCATTCATGCTGCCAAAGCATATAAGCCTGCCGCGGAGATCCGCGCTATGCTCGCGCCGTATCTTGGCGATGACCGTGTCTTTGGCCGCATGAACAACCTCACTCTCGATGCATGGTTTGACCGGAAAGTGCTGGAGCAATTGCGCGAAGAGGCTGCCACCGCAGCTACTCACGGCACTGTGCTTCTGGTGGGCTCGGGCGCTGCTTTATTAGCGCCCCGGTTCGATGCGCTGATATATGCGGACATGGCTCGATGGGAGATTCAGCTTCGCTATCGGCGCTTTGAGGTGGGTAACCTCGGCTGCGAAAACAAAGACGCCAGCTTCGCCGAGAAGTACAAGTGCGGCTTTTTTGTTGAGTGGCGAGCGGCAGACCGGCTCAAAAAACGTCTTCTGCCCGTGGCAGATTTCCTGCTCGATACAAATGATGCGCAGAACCCAAAGATGATCGACGGCAAGTCGCTTGGCAGATCGCTCGAACGCGCCGTGCATCGTCCATTTCGCGTAGTTCCATACTTCGATCCAGGACCCTGGGGAGGACACTGGATGGAAGAGGTCTGCGATCTACCTCCGGGATCCCCGAACTATGCATGGTGTTTCGACTGTGTGCCAGAAGAGAATAGCTTGCTGCTGGGGTATGGAGATCAACGGGTTGAAATCCCTGCCATCGATCTGGTTTTCACACATCCACGCGAACTGCTCGGCGATGCGGTGCATGGCCGCTTTGGGATCGAATTTCCTATTCGATTCGACTTTCTGGATACGATGGGCGGAGGCAATCTCTCTCTTCAGGTCCATCCGTTGACCGAGTACATTCAGGAACACTTTGGAATGCACTATACGCAGGATGAAAGCTATTACCTGCTCGATGCCGCGCCAGGAGCAGTTGTTTATCTTGGGTTGAAAGAAGGTATTGATCGTGAGGCGATGGCCCGCGATCTGCATACAGCACAGACCGGCAGAAAGAGCTTTCCTGCTGACGAGTATGTGAATCGTTTTCCGGCAAGCCCACACGATCATTTTCTGATTCCGGCGGGCACCATTCATTGCTCTGGCAAAGATTCCATGGTGCTGGAGATCAGTGCAACTCCCTATATCTTTACCTTCAAGCTCTGGGATTGGGGCCGCCTTGGACTCGATGGAATGCCTCGTCCGATTCATCTGGATCATGGACTGGCGAACATTCAATGGAACCGCACAACCGAATGGACACGAAAGAATCTTGTCAATGCAGTTGCTCCGATATCGGAAGGCAACGGTTGGCGTGAAGAGAAGACGGGACTCCACCAGCGAGAATTTATCGAGACGCGCCGCCATTGGTTCACCGGAACGGTTCCACATGACACGCACGGGGGCGTCAATGTGCTGAACCTGGTGCAGGGAGACGAGGCGATTTTAGAGAGCCCATCCGGCGCATTTGAGCCATTTATTGTGCACTACGCCGAAACGTTTATTGTGCCGGCTGCGGTGGGTGAGTACACAATCCGTCCGCACGGCTTAGCGATTGGTACAGAGTGCGCGACGATAAAAGCATTTGTCCGTACTGAGGCCTGCTGAGACGGAGTGCCTCTAAATTTTGAGAGGCTATCGTGCGTCGGGAGCGTAGGTAAGGCGCGATTTGGCGCCATTCAAAAAATGGTAGCTGATACCGACACTTACGCCATAAGGCTTGAGTGTGCCGAAGGTGAACTGTGGCCATACTTGATACTCAAAGTCGGCCAGCCGAAGCTTCAGGTTTGAGGTCAGGTTATAGTCAACACCCGCTCCCGGAGCGACGACAAAGTATTTTCCGTGAGCATAGTTATAGGGAAAATTCATGTAGCCCAGACCGACCAGGGTTTTAACGTATGGTGAAAATCTGCCTCGGCGGATCTCCACCCGCGGTCCGATCAGATACGTGCTCTCGGTCATGTTCGCACGTTTGTTCTGGCGTAGCCATCGGCCTTCCGCTTCGATGCCGAACTGCCGCCATCGATTGATATCGACATAAACTCCAGCGCCACCGAGCACGCGCTGCCCATAGTCTGTCTGAAAGATGGAGTAAGTTCCACCTACCGAGATGTAAGCTCCCGGTGACTTCGCCGTGGGAAGCGCCTGCGCGGCTGCGTAACGCAGACCAGAGAGAACCAGAAGGAAGCAGGGAACAACAAATAATTTCTTCATCGCTGACGTTTTCATTATTTGGTAACTGTTACCGTCACGTCGACGTACTGAGAGACGCCCGTTTGGCCGGTTGCGGAGATCAGGAAATGATACGTCCCCGGAGGTGTGCCTGTATGTTGTATGGTTCCGCAGCCTGTAAGCCCTGAAGTAACTGCAAACATGCCAACAACGATTACAAGAACGCTCAGCAGACGAACGCCTCGCCGGCGGAAAGCCAGGAAGAAGATTCCGGGCAGCAGGCAGGCAAATGCCACTTTGGTAGTGGAGTGGTCATCGTTGCTCGCCTGAGTTCCACCCAATAATGGGAAGCCGGTATCGAGCGTCAGCGTGACGGTTGCAACCCCACCAGCAGGTAGCTTGGCCCGATTGTTAGAGAATGTGCAGGTAGCGTCTTTCGGAAGTCCCAGACAGCCAAAGGAGAAGGTGTCCGTGAAGTTTCTTACTGAGGTCAGTGATACCTGAATGTCCTTGTTTTGAGTGGATTGCAACTGGAAGGTAATCGGCGTCGCATTCAGGCTGAAATCCGGTGCAGGTCCAATCGGCACTGTGGAAGGTGTCGAGGATGAGGTAGCGTAGTTCGCGTCGCCGCTGTAGGTGGACGAAAGGTTTGCACTTGTACCAGGCAAAAGCACTGTCACCGTTGCTACGCCGGTAGAATCCAGCGGGATTGTCGCCAGCGTAACGCTGCCTGACATGAAGGTGACCGTGCCGGTAGGAGCAACCGAACCGGCGGTGCCGTTCGGACGCACCACTGAGATCAAAGTAAGTTGCTGGCCTCCTGACAACGAGGTCGTCGAAGTGGTTAGCGTATCGATTGTGGGGCGTAACTGGACAGTCTGAACCAGCGGCCCTGAAGTGCTGGGTAGATTGAGACTGTCGCCCGCATAGGCAGCAGTAAACGTGTGTGAACCTGCTGGAAGCTGAGGAATGGAGATGGTCGCGATGCCGCTACCATTCAATCTGCTAACGCCGATGGCAACGCCGTCCTCAGTAAAGGTCACCAGACCAGTGGCGCTCTGTGTCCCTCCGTTTGCGACTGCGGCAGAGATGACAACCGGAGTCAAAGTCTGAACCGGGTTCAGACTGGAGGAAATGGCCGTCGTTGTGGGGGCCTGCACAACTGTAATTGCAAGAGCGGGAGAGGTGCTTGGCCCATCGTTGGAATTGCCTCCATAGGCTGCCGTGATCAGATTGGTGCCAACCGGCAGCGACGCAGTAACAATCGACACCACGCCATTGTTCAGGGTTCCCGTCCCGATCAGCACATTGCCGTTCATGAAGTTGACGGTTCCAGTCGGAACGGCTCCCGATGCACTGACTCTTGCTGTAAGAGTAACTGGCCGGGTCGCAATCGAGTTGGTTGTGCTGGCAGAAATGACCGTGCTGCTTGCAGTCTGCTGAACAGTTACGGTGATGTTGTTCGTTGAGGTGCTGCCGTCATAGTCGGCATTGCCCTGGTATGCGGCGGTAATCATGTGAGTGCCCGCTGCAAGCGTCGAGTTCACATAAGTTGCAACACCTGCGGAGTTGACGGGTACGGTCGCCAGTATGGAGGCGCCATCCTTGAAGACGACATCGCCCGTCGGTGTTGAAGCTGGCACGCCGGTAACAGTTGCCGTAAAGGTGACAGGCGTGGAGTACTGAACTGTCGTGGCACTGGCGCTCAGGAGAGTTGAGGTCGGTGCGCGGTTGACCGTCTCGGTAAATGAGTACTGGCTGGAAAAGTCATTGGCGTCTCCGGCAAACGTCGCGGTAATGTTATGTGCCCCGACAGCCAGCGGCGGAACTGGGAAAACGGCGACGCCGCTGCCGTTGAGAGTTGCCGCGCCAAGCGATGTTGCTCCATCGGTGAAATTGATACTGCCTGTCGGCGGAGTCGTCCAGCCGGTGAGTGTGGCAGTAAAGGTAATCGGCGAAAACTGGGTAGCCGGATTTGAGCTTGGAACTACATTGAGTGCGGTCGCCTGCTGAATAACCTGATTAAGCGGAGTGTTGGGATCGCTGGCTGCGTCCTTGTCGTCTCCGCTATACACCGCCGTAATGACGTGGGTCCCCAGCGTGGTGAACGACCATGTGATGGCTGCTGAGTTCGAAGCGGAATCAACTGTTTGCGGACCACCCAGCGCAACACCGCCATCATAGAACTGCACTGTGCCGGTAACGTTGTTAGGGCTTGAAATCTTTGCGGTAAACGTAACGCCCTGACTCACAGCAGCGGGGTTGGAGCTTGAAAGAATCGTGGTCGAAGTTGGATCAACGGAAAGTACGGTACCGCTGAGGTCCACCTGAATCGGGCTATTGCCGGAGTCCGAGCTGATGGAGATTTCGCCGGTGATGGGCGAAACGGTAGTGGGCTTGAACTCGACACCCAAAACGCAGTTCGCCCCAATCGGCATCGGCGCCGTGGTCGAACAGGTTGTCGTCCCCGGATCGAGTCCTGCGTTTTGTGTCGCTGGTGCCGCCATCAGATCCGTCAGATTGAGCGCCGCATTGCCATCGTTTTCGATAGTTTGCGCAATCGGGGCCGACGTCTTTCCTTCCTTCATCGTCGGAAACTGAATCGCCGCTACGGTTGCGCTGACCTCGCGAATGCGAAGATCGAGCCGGTCGGAAAGAAACAGGTTGCCTGCGCCATCCAGGTACAGGGAATAGGGTTTATACAGTCCAGCAAGCTTGGCGCTGAAGCCATCGCCGCCAAACAGGGCAGTTCCATTACCTGCCAGCGTATCAATCTTGCCGGTGGAGGCATTCACCTTTCGAACGGCGTTATTTTCGGTATCGGCGATGTAAATGTTGTCCGCCGGATCGAGGACAATGCTCGCAGGGTGGTTCAACGTTGCGGCAGTCGCAAGTTGGCCGTCTCCGCTATAGCTTGCTGCGCCGGTCCCGGCTACCGTCGTTACATTGCCCACAGTGTCAATCTTCAGAATTCGGTTGCTACCGAAGTCAGCGACATAGATGCCGCCATCTTTCGAGGAGATGGCAACGCTCCAGGGCTGGTTGTAGGTCCCAGGAAGCGTAGTCACTGTGCCCGCCGTATCGATCTTGACGATACGGTTGTTGCCTGTGTCGGCGATGTAGAGATTGCCGGCTGCGTCAAAAGCAAAGCCCTGCGGAGAAGAGAGGAGAGTGCTGCTGTTGCCGGCGGTACCCAGGGTTCCGGCAATCGTAGAGATGTTGCCAGTGACCGCGTCAATTTTGCGAATGGCGTCGTTGCCTGTATCGGCAAAGATGATGTTCCCTGCGCCATCGACCAGAAGAGTTGAGGGCGCGTTGACCTGTGCGCTCAGCGCTGGTCCACCATCACCTGCAGTTCCGGCGATCTCGCTATTGCCAGCGACTACGGTAATGTTGCCCGCGGCATCAACCTTTTCGATGCGATTATTGCCGGTGTCTGAAACATAGAGATTTCCGGTAGCATCTGTTGCCTGGCCGAGAGGCAGATTCATGGCCGCCTGCGTTGCCGGTGTGCTGCCGCTGGTTGAGCAGGGACCATCGTTTAGGCAGCCGTCACCCGCCAGAGTCGTAATCTTGCCGGGAGCCATGACGCTGAGCGAGCCAATACCAAAACCAGAGAGATTCCGGCTCGCCATGACATTTCCTGCAGTGTCCAGAATGACGATCGCACCTGTGCGCAACCCTGGGAACTTTGGCGAAAAATTGACCGAAACATTGCAGGTCTGGCCTACAATTGCAGGACTGGGACAGATCTCTGCGACATCAGTGAAGTCCAGGTTCGGTGCGCCCTGCGTCAACACCTTCACGCGCCCAAATGTGCCTGCTGTTTGGACAGTTACCGGAATGGATAGCGCGAACATCGTGCTATTGACCGGCACTGCGGGGCTGAAGACGTATGGGGCCTGACAAACTGCGCCTGGTGTCGCGGCAAGACACAGAAGGCAACAGATCAGCGCAACCCAGATTTTACCTGGAAGTGCGGAAACCATGGCAGAAAGTCTCATTTCTCTCCTTGTGTGCGAATGGAGATGTCGGTTAATAAAAGGAATTCAGTTGTGCGAAGAAAGTTCTGACTGTGCTGGTCGGAGTTCATTTTTCAGAGGCCCTCTGGCCCTGTCCTTGATCTGCCAGCGGCAGAATCGATCTCCCCAGAATCGTGCAGCCATTCACCCTAAGTCGGCTGTTATGGCAAGGCGATGGATCAGTCCATTGGCGCAGCAGCATTTCAATGCCGCCATGCAAACATTAGCTGTGCTTGCCTTCTTCAACCATTCCACGAACGTGTTAGCCATGCTGTACTTAGTCAGGAAAGGTGCGGAATTCATTTGTACAAGAGCGAATGTTGCCGCGTCTTGAATCGGCGGTCATCCATAGCTAAAACTGAACATGCAGGGTGAACGTCTAATGGAGCGAATGTCCTTCGTAAAAAATCTCGTCGTTGGGGTGATGACCGCTGGCCTGATCGCGGCGACGACGCCCATTGCTGCCCAGATGCACAAAGTCACGCAGCCACAGCAGGTTGTCCGTGCTGTCGGTGTATACGAGTGGACCGGTGATAAGGCCAAACCAACGGCGAGCCGCCTGATTCCAGTATCGGTATTTATCAATGACAGCTTGCAGGATGCAGGTGTGTATCTGGCTCGGCCAGTTCCTTTTGCGCTACTTACAGGAAATGAATACGAGTTGCAGAAAGCTGGCATAGGACAGGGACTGTTCGACGTGGAATCTGCGCGGAGGGCACAGACGGCTGATGGAGATTACGACAGCGGCTGGACTGGAAATGGGAGCTTCCACGCCGAAGTCGCACCGAAGGCTCCAGTGCTTCGGCCTACAAAGACGCTTCCGGTGATCGTAACCTCGGGAGGAGATTCGCGACCGCATTTTGGGAAGAATGGAGATGCATCGTCGGGGCAGGCCGGGTCGTCTACGAAGCCTGAGGCAGGGAACGAACCGGCTGGCGATCCCGATCGCCCAACGATGAGGCGACAAACTTCAGCTACCGCAGATCAGACGGCAAGTGCCGGAAGCACCCCTTCCAATGAGCCTGCGGACGACCCCGACCGTCCCACCTTAAAGCGTCGTTCGCCCCAGCAGGCGAAGAAGGCAAAGGAAGAGGCGGAGTCTTCAGGAACCGGTGCGGTCGAATCATTGAACAATGACCCAAACCGCCCTAATCTGCACTACGGCAAGCCGACGACTTCATCCACCGAAGTAGTTGCACCCAGATTGGTCGGATTGCCAAAAGATCTGCATCAGATGGTTGCTGTGTCTGATGCTGTAGATCGCGAACCTCACGATTTCGCGCGGCCATGGGAAGATGCCGCGGAGCGCACGGCAGTGCTGAAAAAGATGGAGGCAATGGCGCAGGTGGCACTGGCGGAATACGATAAAGATAATTCCCCGGCTCCTGCTCCGGCATTATCGTCAAAGCCCACAGCACACCATAGAAGGAGTGCCAAAACCGTTGCTCCTGCCCCGCCCATGATTGCATTGATGGGCGAGCAACTAAAGGGCTACACATTGAGCTACGGCGGTGCGGCCACCTATGTATTTATGGCGCATACCGCTGGGACGGGCGCAGCCCTGCGCTATGTAACCGTCGTGGCCCAGGCGAATGATCTTGGAGAGTTGAAGCCTGCTTTGCAGCGCGTTACCGATGAGGCGCATCTCGACCGCGCGCCGCAGATGAAGTTTATTGATGTCGTCGATGCGGAGGCGAGCAACCGGGCGAGCCTGCTGTTTGAACTGAGAGCGCAAAATTCCCGCCAGTTCGCTCTCTACCGCGTGATTGCTGCGCAAGCCGAACCCATCTTCATTACTGGAAGTATGCAGTAATCGGAATGCCGAAACATGAAATTGCCCTGTCTCATTTATAAGACAGGGCAACCTTTGTTAGATTTCCGGGAAGTTACTCACCAGACGCAGCCGTCTTCAATTCAGGGTTTTTCCCGGCACTCAGAAGATTGGCCATAATGCGGAAAGAGCCGGGCACACCTTCTGGCATCTGCCGGAAGAAGGCATAGGCCGTGTAGATATATGTGCCTTTGCCATATTTTGCATAGAGCAGGCCGCCCTTCTGCGGAGCCTGGCCGGCATCATGCATCTCGGTAGGCGCGGTGTATTTTGTATCCCACTCGCGCATAAAGCCGTGACCGCGCTCTTCCACCCAGCCTTTGAAGTCGGTTTCGGAGATCTTGTTTGGCCACGAAAGGATCGGATCTTTCGCGTTCAGAATTTGAACTTTGCAATCTTCTTCAATGACTTTTTCAGGGTTGGAAGAAAGCGACAAAGGATAGGGTCCATAGTTGTGATCGAACTCCTGCGTCTGATACTGGACGATGACTGTGCCACCATTCTTCACGTAGTCGAGCAGGCGGTTGTTGAAGGTGCGAAGCTCCGGACGCGCAGCGTAAGCACGAATGCCAAGCACAATGGCGTCATATTGACTCAAATCGCCGGACGCAATGTCTTGAGCAGTAAGCGATATGGCGTGAATTCCGATGTCCTGCATCGATTGCGAAACGTCGTCGCCAGTTCCCATGATGTAAGCGACCTTCAGGTTCGGCGCAGTCTTTACGTCAACCCCCGTCGTGCGGTATGTGGCTGGGCGATAGTACGGATATGGTCGGATTCCGGGATAGCCTACTGTGACAAAACCTTGCGTGTACTTCTCTCCGTTGTAGTCGGCAACCGCTGTAATGGTATAGGGCTTTGCCTGGATCGATGCAGGCTTTACCTGAAAGACAAGGTTCTTTTCTTCGCCGTCGCGCATCGTTGAGAAATCGACGGTCGCTGGCGAAGAGGTCCATCCTTGAGGCAGGTCAAGATGGACCTGTCCTTTGGCGGCTCCCTTTACGCTGCTATGCAGTGTCACCTGTAGCGTAAGCGAATCGCTTGAGAGCGGAACGATGCCTGCCTGCGGTGATACTGTAAGCGAAATTGCCGGTGCTACCAGCAGCGGCTCCATCACAGGGCCAATCCCATTGGTATGGTGGACTGTCTGGACAACTCGATCCAGCTTGATCTCAACGCCGTGGTACTTCAGAGTTGCAACGGCAGAGAGCGGATACGGCGAGGTTGGAAGATTGAGATAACGTGGATCATTGATGTTGTAGTAGGACTGCTCCAGATCGGGCCGGCTGAAGTAAGGCTTCGTCAGCACCGCATCTTTGGGTGCAACTACTTCAAAGGTCTTATCCCGGATTCCGGCAGCCGCCAGCGTGCCTGCAGATTCCTCTTTCGAGTTGATCGACCATTCTGGTCCGGCCTGAGCCTGCAATTCAATTTTTTCTACTGTTACCGGACTGGAGCTCTGATCGGCGAGATGCACGTGAACATTAAACGCCTGACCCGGAATTACAGTTTGCGAGGTCGGCAGCTGCGTCGACATATCCCCCATTGGCCCGAAGTGACGAGGGCCACCATCTCCATCGACAACATTTGCCATCAGGGTTAGACCAAGTGACTGCTGAAGCGCTGTGTTGAACTCACGCTGTTTGATTGTCAGCTCATGTGTCATGTTGTAGCGTGCTTCTGCTGGCAGGCTGCTTTGGGCAATCTCACGCAATAAAGCATTGGTTTGTGCCAGGCCTTTTGCCAGCTCCGGTGCGATTTTTTCCGGAACTGCCGCATCGAAAGATCGCTGTGCGCTTTCAACCGT
>DASRSR010000028.1:0-19969 GCA_035656355.1 Edaphobacter sp. | reverse complement strand
AACGCCGATTGGCCAACGGCGGCGCATACACCGGCTGGAGCCGCGCCTGGGCCATTGCTTTCTGGACTCGTCTGGGTGACGGAGATAAGGCATGGGAGTCACTCTCGATGCTGATGCAGCACAGCACGAATCTGAACCTTTTTGATACGCATCCTGCGGGCAAAACGTCGATCTTCCAGATCGATGGCAATTTTGGGGCGACGGCTGCGATTGCCGAACTTCTGCTGCAAAGCCACGAAGGAACGATTGATCTATTGCCCGCGCTCCCTTCGGAGTGGCCTGAAGGAGCGGTTCGAGGCCTGCGCGCACGTGGCGGAGTTGAGATTGATCTGCGTTGGACGGGAGGAAAGGCACAGATGTGCACGCTTCGTCCGGATTTCAGCGGAGAATATCGCCTGCGCGCGCCAAAAGGCCAAACCATCGCAGCGGTTAAGGGAGGAGCAAAAACGGTAAGGCTCATTCCACAGGCCGAAGGTAGCCATCAGGTACAGCTGGAGGCAGGGCGTAGTTATCGGGTAACTTTCGAGGTAAGCTGAGGAGTTCCTGAAATGGAGCTTCAATATGCGGTGGAGGTCTCGCGCTAAAAGTTGGGCAGCCAGACTTGATAGGGGCAGTTTGTGTTGTGTGGGTAAAGATCCCTTATGCGCAGTAATTCTGATGACTGGCCTCCTGATTGCTGCTTCATGCTCTATTCCCGCTCAACTGGCGCATGCTCCTACACTCGATGACATCCTGTCGCGGCTGGAAAACAATCGCAATCGCTATATTGCAGAGGTTCCCAGCTTCTTTTGTAGCGAACACGTTGTCTCATCGCTGGTCTACGGCAAAAAGAACCAAAGCACCATTACCGACTCAATCTTTCGACTCACTAGAGCTTCGAATGCTGACCAGACTGCATCGCTCGTTGAGTCTCGTGAGGTTCAGGATGTCAATGGCTCTCCCATGAAGGGAAAGCACATTAATGGTCCAGCAATCCTTAACGGTGTCTTCTCAGGCGGTCTGGATACAGTCTCTCTCAGTCAGAAAGCCTGCATGAGTTACGCCTTAGATCCGGTTAAACCTGAACATCCGGACGGGCCGTATATCGTCGAGTTCGCTACCCTACCAGTCAGTCGACGTCCCTCGAACTGTGTTCTGAAGGAAGATGGGATGGGACAAGTCTTTATTGATCCGGCCACAATGCAGGTGACACGAATGGAGTTTATGGTGCCTCACCATGTAATTCTTCCTGCAGTTGTGGGTGTTTGGCGTGTTTCCATCGATTACGCTCCGGTACAGCTTGGAGGACAGACCTTCTGGATGCCCACAACCATCACCTCGACGGCGAAACCGGACGATGTTGACGATCCGGCAGTCTGGCGGTTCAAGGCGGGTTACAGCAAATACCATAAGCTGGAAGTTACCTCGCACATTCTGTCCTCAGGGCGCTCCTCTGCGCCATAGAAGCGGAAGCCGGCAATTTTCAGAGAGATGTCTGCACATCAATGTTCTGAGCCTGACATAGAATAGAGTCATGCCCATTGATTTGAATGCTTCCCTTGCCGTCGCGGACCCCGAGATTGCCGCGCAGATTGAGCACGAGATTGTCCGCCAGCATGAAGGGCTGGAGATGATCGCATCGGAAAATTTTGTGAGCCGCGCCGTGTTGGAGGCCGCGGGGACGGTCTTCACCAACAAGTACGCTGAAGGCTATCCGGGCAAGCGCTACTATGGCGGATGCGAGTTCGCCGATGTAGTTGAGAATATTACGCGCGACCGCGCCAAGCAGATCTTCGGAGCGGATCATGCCAATGTGCAGCCACACTCCGGCTCACAGGCGAATGCGGCGGCTTGTATGACCCTGTTGACACCGGGAGAGTGCATTCTTGGGCTCGACCTGGCACATGGTGGACATCTGACGCACGGCCACAAGCTGAATTTTTCCGGAAAGCTGTATCGCATCGTCGGCTATCAGGTGCGCAAGGACACCGAGACGGTGGACTACGACGAGCTTGAGGCGCTGGCCGTGCGCGAGAAGCCGAAGATGATTATCGGCGGCGGCAGTGCCTATCCGCGTACCTTCGATTTTCCCCGGATGAGGGCGATTGCAGATAAAGTGGGAGCCTATCTGATGGTCGATATGGCCCACTTCGCAGGTCTGGTGGCAGGCGGCGTTCATCCCTCGCCGGTGCCGCATGCGCATGTGGTGACGACGACGACGCACAAGACATTGCGCGGGCCGCGCGGCGGCATGATTTTGTGCAAACAGGACCTCGCTGCCGGCATTGACCGCAGCGTGTTTCCGGGGCAACAGGGCGGCCCATTGGTCCACATTGTGGCAGCGAAGGGAGTGGCCTTCAAGGAGGCGCTGCAACCGGAGTTCAAGACATATGCAAAGCAGATTCTGGCCAATGCGAAGGTGCTGGCAGAGTCGCTGGCGGAGGCAGGCTACCGGATTATCTCAGGTGGAACGGACACGCACCTGATTCTGGTGGATGTGTTCCAGAAGGGAATTCTCGGTTCGGAAGCGGAGCACGCGTTGGGCGAGGCGGGAATCACAGTAAACAAGAACGCGATTCCGTATGACACAAACCCGCCGATGAAACCCAGCGGTATTCGCATCGGAACACCGGCACTCACAACGCGCGGCATGAAGGAAGCCGAGATGCGCACAATTGCCGGATGGATTGCGGAGGCTCTGGAGCATCGCAATGACACAGCGAAGCTGGCAACGATTCGCGGCCAAGTGCGGGAGTTGGCTGATAAATTTCCGTTGTATGGTTGGCTGCGGACGAAGTAAACCACTTCGAGAGAAGTGGAGACCCGGTGTCGCAAAGGACACCGGGTTTTTATTTAAGTTGCATGTCCCCCGTTCAGGTAGTTTTCAGACGAAGCAAGTTCATTTAGTCTGCGGCTGAATTACTATTTGCCTTTACGGTCGCACGGTATTGGCGGCTTGCAATTTCGTCTTCCCGTAATCGGGATGCTGAGCAGTTTTCCAACGTTGCGGGAGAGAGTATGCCGTTTCGCGGGGAGCGCCTGGGATGGGGCGCGGCCTTTCTGCTGGTGCTTCTAACTCTAGCTACAGTTTCAGCTTCGGGCCAAACATCGGTGGATGGTGCGTTGCGCGGCAGGGTTGTAGATCGAAGCGGTGCAGCCGTTGCCGGGGCTGCGTTAGAAGTTCGAAGCAATACAACTGGGTATATCACGCGGATGGAGAGTGATCGTACCGGCGAGTTCTTTGCGCCACGCCTTCAGGCTGGCATGTATGTGGTTACGGTAAGAGCAAAAAACTTTGCCCAGACTGTGCTGCCGCAGGTCGGAATAGAAGTAGGAACAGTAACGGCCATCGAAGCGAGGTTGCATGTAGGCGTGAGCACAACGGTAACGGTAGACGGCGGCGGAGCTGTGCAGGAGGAAGATGCAGGCGCGACGGCGACTACGGTAACTCCGGCAGAGATTGAGCAGTTACCACTCGATGGGAGGCGGTGGCAGTCCTTTGCGCTGCTGACTCCAGAGGCGAACCCGAACGCAGATGGATTGCTGAGCTTCCGCGGGCTGGCGGTAACGCAGAACAGCACAGAGATCGATGGTATGGACACCGACCAGAGTTTCGGTGCGGTGCCTCGCGGAACGGGGGCGGAAGCATCTGGCGGGCGAAGCTCTGCCATAGGAGAGGGACGCCGCCGGGGCGGAGCATCGTATGTCTTCTCTCAGGAGGCAGTACGCGAGTTTCGCGTCAGCGGACAAAACTATTCAGCGTTGCATGGCCACGCCGCTGGCGGAGTGGTTACAACGGTATCCAAGGGCGGAACAAATACTCTGCACGGCAGCGGGTTCTATCTGGCGCGAGACAGCGCGTGGGGAGCATCGAACCCATTCTCAATTGCCACCCGCTACACGAATGGCGCCGTGACATCGTCGGTGGTAAAGCCGCACGATCTGCGACAGCAGTTTGGCGGAAGTGTTGGCGGTGCGGCAGTGCGAGACAGACTGTTTTATTTTTACGCTTTCGACGAGCAGCGGCGCGGATTCCCGGCGATCTCTTCGCCGCGCGATCCATTGTTCTATGCGCTGACTCCTACCCAGAGAGCACTGCTGGGAACTCGCGGTGTAAGTCAGCAGCAGACAGATGCAGCTCTGCGTTATCTCGATGGGCTGACGGGCAGGATCGAGCGGCGTGCAGATCAGACAGTGAACTTCGGCAAGCTTGACTGGCAGGCCTCATCAAAAAACCGCCTGAGCGTGCAATACGATCGAGCGCGAGCAAGTTCGCCCCATGGAACACGGACCGATGCTGTGGTCGATCGCGGAAGAGCAAGCGTTGGTAGCGGCTATACCCGAGTCGATGCTTTGGTAGGGCGATGGCTGTGGATGCCGAATGGCGGGTTCAGCAATGAGCTGCGAGCTGGCTGGTCGCGCGAGTTGCAGTTTGAGCAGGCACCAGCGCCTCTGCCGCAGGAGCCCGCGATTGGAGTTGGAGGATACGCTCCAGAGGTGGCAATCGGGCCAGACGGCCTGACCTTCGGTACACCCGCTTCAGTGGGTAGACATGCATATCCGGATGAGAGAAAGCTGCAACTGGCTGAGATGCTGACGTGGTCACATGGACGGCATTTGTTGCAGGTAGGCGGAGACCTGAGTCTGGTGCGCGACCACATTGACGAGTTGAACAATCGTGTAGGCACCTTCCACTATGATAGTGGCACAACGCATGGCTATGCCGGCGGCCTGGTGGACTGGATCACCGACTACACCTTCAATGTGAAGGCGTATCCAAATGGAGGTTGTCCGTTCATCAATACACAACCGCACTATTTCTGCTTTACTTCGTTTACGCAGAGCTTTGGGGAATCTGCTGTGACGTTCGACACACAGGAGTGGGCGGGCTATATCCAGGAGCACTGGCGCATCCGGCCAGGACTGACATTGAATGCTGGCATACGTTATGAGTATGAGTTGCTGCCGCTGCCGCAGAGGCCGAATGTAACACTGGATGCAGTCTTCGGACAGCGAGGGGCAACGAGCATCTTTCCTGAAGACAGAAACAACGTCGGCCCGCGGGTGGGCGTTTCGTGGATGCCGTTTGGGAAACGCAGTCTTGTGGTTCATGCGGGCTACGGGATTTTTTATGGGCGTCTGCCCGGAGCGACCATTCGCAGCGCGCTGGTGAACACAGCGTTGTCGAAATCGGCGACGCATGTTCGAATTACTCCTCGTACCATTACAGCGTGTCCGCAGGTGTCGAATCAGGGGTTCGGCTATGCGTGTGCCTATCTGGCGGCTCCGCCAGCAGCCGTCGCCGATACAACCTCCACCGTCGTGTTTGATCGGGGCTTTCGCCTGCCCATGGTTCAGCAGGCAAGCTTTGGTTTGGAGCGCAGGTTTGGCACAGCGACATCGGTAAACGCAACGTATCTTATGAGTCTTGACCGGCAGCTTCCCAATTCGGTGGATATCAATATTGCACCATCGGACGGAGCGGAGACCTTTCAGTTGCAGGGTGGGCCACGCGACGGGCAGCGGTTTACGTTGCCGGTTTACACGCAGCGAATGGATGCAAGTTTCGGTCCGGTAACTGATATTGTGTCGAATGCAAACGCAAGCTACAACGCGCTGGTACTGGCTGCTCGGCGGCGCAGCCGGGCGGGGCTGGAGTTTCGCGCAAGCTGGACGTGGTCGAAGGCAATCGACTATGGGCAGAACGCAGGCGCAACTCCGCGAGAAAATGGGCAGTTCGATCCGTTCGATGCGCAGTACGACAAGGGGCTATCGTCACTGAACTATCCGCACAAGCTGGTAGTCAGCGCAGTATGGCAACCGCGGATTGGCGCAGGTACGGGCCGGATGCACGCGGCGATGAATGGCTGGCTGCTTGCGGGCCTGTTCACCGAACGCAGCGGCAGGCCGTACAGCTATAACATCTACGGCGGCACACGACTTTCTGGTGGGCATATGAGTATCAACGGGTCGGGTGGCGCTGAGTATCTGCCGACAGTGGGGCGGAACACGCTGCGACTGCCGGATGCCGCAAACCTGAACCTTCGGTTGAGTCGCGTGGTGCGAGTGACGGAGCGGGTACGGGCCAAGGGACTGGTCGAAGTCTTCAACGTAACCAACCATGTGAACTATTCGGGTGTGATGCAGCGCGCCTATCTGGTGGGCGATACGGTGAACGGTGTGACGCCGCTGATTTTCCAGGATGTGGCTGCTGTCGTCGCAGAAGGATTGAATGCGCGTCCCTTCGGCACATTGACTGAGGCGACAGGGCAGACTCGGGAACGTAGGGTGCAGATCGGGGTAAGGGTAGAGTTTTAGTATCCGGCCAGCCGGATACTCGAAGATAAACTTGCAATTGTATCTCGAAATCGAACATAATAAATCTCGGAATCGAGGTTTATATGTCATCGGCTTTGGTTGCTCCCAACGTGGCTGGATATCCATTCGAGTTGGCACCGAACCTCTCAAGCGCACATGAGCGTGCACGGCTTAGTGCGAGCGCTCTTAAGGCATTTGTAAACATTTCAGCCAAATGGGGGCTGAATGAAGTTCAGGCGCGCGGCCTGCTTGGCGGAGTGGCCTCTTCTACCTTTCATGCATGGAAGACGAACCCCCGGGGCAGGAAGCTCGATCAGGACACGCTGACGCGCATCTCGCTTGTGATTGGTATCTATAAGGCGCTGAACATCTACTTTGGCAAGCCCTGGGCAGATCGCTGGATCACACTTGAGAATCGCGGTCCGCTCTTTGCTGGTAGCACACCAATCGACTACATGCTGCATCATGGACAACCGGGAATGGTTGAGGTCCGCCGCATGCTCGATGCGTGGCGCGGTGGACATTGAGTCGTACACCTCCACTTCAGCCGGTCCATCGCAAAGGAATGCATCGTCTTATTCCGACCCGCTACAGCAGCAGTGGCACGGTACTGGAAGAGATTGCCGGCGGCGATGAAGCGGTGCTCGCCGATATTATGCTGCTTGACGGTGCGACCAATGACCGCATTCAGGGCGAGCAGCGCGGACTGAGCGGCATCACGCCTTTCGAGCTGGTCTACGGTGTTCCTAACGCGCACATTGTTCGGGCCGCCTTTCTGCACACGGGAAAATTTGGTTCGCGCTTCAATGACGCGACACGAGGAGCGTGGTACGCTGCCGGCAAGCTGGAAACCTCAATCGCTGAGGTTGCCTATCACCGCGCTCGGCATCTGGCTGAAATCGTTGTGCCGGAGCTGCCCGGTCAGCGGCCTGACGAAGACATTGCTCAATACGACGATTGGCTCGCGGACTTCCATGCCGCATTTCATGTGCTGGAGCCAGTCCGTCAGTATGCCGATTGTCTGCTACCCGAACCTGTGCCGCAATGCTATGCCGCATCACAGCAACTTGCGCGGCATTTGCTTTCTGAGCGATCTAACGGAATTCTCTATCCAAGCGTTCGCCATCCAGGAGGCACTTGCATCGTCTGTTTCCGCCCTCCGCTTGTTTATGATCCGCGACAGGGTGGAAGATACGAGCTTCGTTTAAGCCTCTCCGGCGATTCGTATAAGACGAGAGTACGAGTTGTCACTACTTGAAGATCCGAGTGCGTCTCTCGTTTTCTGTCTTCAATAAAGCAAGATTGCTTAAATAAAAAGCTCCTCCGATGGAAAGATCCACCGGAGGAGCTTGCGACGATATGACTACGCTTTCTGAGCTCCGCTGAAGATTTCCACCAGGCGATCGGCGATGATCCTGTCTTCGCCTTTCTTGAGTTGCCAGGTTGCAAAGCCAAAGACGTTCGGGTCGCGCTGTGGACGTCTGCTGCGACGATGCATCTGCTGTGGCGCTGGATTGGGGTCGCGTCCACGCATACCGCCAACGTTGGCACCAGTGCTGCCGATGGCCACCGGGCGGGTTGCGCCCAACTGCTCCATGACCTCCTGACCGGTAATCTTCAGTTTGGTGGGGTCAATCTTCCAGCTATAGTAGGGCGTTACATTACCCAGTGCCTGTGGATTGTATCGCCGGGGGAGCGCGGTGACGCCGAACTTTGCAATCGCGTCGGTGATCGTCTTGGCACGCTCATCATCTGTACGCACTTCATCGTCGTCGCTCCGGTTGACGAACATCTCCAGAGCTTTCAGGAATGCAAAGATAGTCTCTTTGCCGACCTTGCAGCAACGTCCGATGCGGTCTTCCTGGGGACTCATATTCAGCAGCGCCCAGCGAATCAGTTCTTCTTTACCGATCAAAAGGCCGGATGCCTGTGGTCCCTTGATGTCCTTGCCGCCGCTGAATGCGACAAAGTCCCAGCCCTGTGCCGGGTACTCCCACAGCCGCGAGACTGGCGGCACGTCTGCCGCTGCATCGTTGAAGGTGTAGAGATTGTGTGCCTTCGCAATCTCGATTGTCTCCGGTCCGGTCACCTGGCCGCGGTCGGACTGGATATTGAGGAAGTGAATCGCCAACGTCTTCGGATTGATGGCGTTGATCATTTGCTCTTTCGTCTCTACCTCCACCAGTTTTGCGCCGGTCTGGCGAATCTGATGGTCAAACGCATAGCGATGGGCCTTCTGGATAATGACCTCCGTCTTCGGAAAGTCCGTCACATCCGGGCACACGCGGATGCGCGGCTCAAGATCTTCGGTCATCATGCCGGCGTAGCCAACAACGAGTGCCGCTGCCGCGCCGCCTGTCACCAGGCTGGTATAGCCTGCCGGTGACTTGATGAGCTTCGAGATCCATTTGCCGGCGGCGATCTCCAGCTCATCAAGGGAGACAAAGTGCTGATTGCCCTGACGCATCAGCTCCATCACCTCCGGCGCCATCACCGAGCCGCCAATGACGGTGATGGTGCCGTTGATGTTGATCATTGGCGTAACCCCGAGCTCTTCATAGATATCGCGTGAGCCGAGACCGCTGGTGATCTTGCAGATCGGATGGCCGTCAACACCGGCGGACTCTTTCTTCTCGTGCTCTTGTTTCTTGCCAAACATGCTGGCGTTCAATTCACCCGGCGCTAACAGGCTGCCGCTGGCAGCTCCAAGGGCAGTAAGAAAAGTACGCCGGCTCCAACGAAACTTTCGACTCATGGGTTACTCGCTTTCCGTGTTCATTTGTTAACTTGCAAAAGGTTTATGCCGCAGGCGGATTGACCACCAGTGCGCTGCCAACAATCTCAATCAGAGAATCGCCCGGAATCCACTCGAGTGCCATACACGCACGCGAAGGTGCCTTGCCCGGACTGAAGTAGGTTGCATAGATTTTGTTCAATGCATCGTACTGTGCTTTATGCGCATCGAACCGCGCCTTGCCCGTTGGCATGGTGATGCCGTCAGCCAGCGGCAGGCAGAGAAATACTTCCAGGTGCAGAATGCTGTCCATGTTGCTGCCTGCACGCTCCAGCGACTTCTTCAATGCGTCCATTGTGCGGGTGACATGCTTCTCAAATGGATCGGTTACCAGGATGTGCTGATCGCGGGGATAGCCATCATTCGATCCTGTTCCGGAAAAGTAATAGATGCCATTGTGAATGTGATTGCCGCGAGAATGCCGTCCTGTCGGAGGCATTCCGGGTGCGCCAGGGGCCGGGCTGGGAGGTGCTGCAGGCGTCTGTTGTGCAAGCAGGCTCGGGCCCCCGGTGAGAACCGCTGCCATGGCTGCCATCTTTCCAAAGAAACTGCGTCGAGTATTGATCTCCATCAAAATTTCTCCTTCACGGCTTGATTCAGATAAGTATTCTTTGCAACCACAGGCTCGGTTTCCTGTCGCGTCGCGCTCCGAACTTCGCATCCAGTCTGCGCCGGGTGCAAAACTCACGAGTATGCTACAACCTTCAGAACGTTTCCTACCGCTTGAAATAAGGTGAAATCCATTCTCGCGCTAACGACGCTACCTTGTCATAGGCCTTCAGGCCAGTTTTGTCCTATATCAAATGACGTACCCATGGCTTTGACGATAGCCAACGGGCTTCGCCTTGCGATGTATCGCATTGCTCTTATCCGATTGTGAATGCCGGATTCCTGTCTATCGTCTATCCGCCGGTTCCCAGGACCAGGCCGGCATAGGCGCGCCTAAAGGTCGGGGCGAAGCGCCGGGTGGTGTGCTGATGTCGCCTTTGTTCTGTTTCAGTTTTGCATAGGCCTCAACTACATGTGGAGGGAACGATGGCATTTGTTTTTCCAACTCATCCATCAATTCCTTTATTAGATCGGGATGGTACTTTGCGACGTCGTAGCTCTCCTCCGGATCTCGTGATAGATCGTACAGCTCCGGCCGTTGCAGCCATTTACTGCCATGCGCTCCTGTTGTCCGGTCGTTGATGTAGATATCGCCGTTGATCGCCTGCGCCACACGAAGCTTCCATGACTCTTTGCGAATGCAGTGTATGTCCACACCGCCGTTCCCCATCGGGCTGAAGTAAAGAATGGGCTTGCGTTCGAGCTTTTCTTCCTGATGGAGCAATACCGTCGATATATCGATGCCATCCAGTGGCTTCTGTGGCAAGCCAAGTTCGCATAGTGCTGCCATTGTCGGCAGTACATCCAGATTCGAGCACCATGTATTTACCACCTTGCCTGCCGCAATCGTTCCCGGCCACATGGCAAGAAAAGGCACACGGAAACCTCCCTCAAAGGTAGAAGCCTTTCTTCCTCGCAGTGTCCCCGGGCTTCCCTGGTACCAGGGGCCATGATCGCTGGTGAAGCAAATCAGTGTGTCCTGGCTGAGTCCTTTTTGCTCCACTGCGCGCACAATTTCGCCTACGCTCCAGTCAATCTCAGCTACGGAATCGCCAAAGTCCCCGAATCCGGTTTTGCCGCGGAACCGCTGTGATGCCTGGGCGGGATCATGTGGGTAGGAGAAGCCGAGGTACAGAAAGAATGGATGCTCTCTGTTTTTGCCTGCATCCTGAGCTTCAATGTATTTCACAGCCTCTTCGGTATAACGCGGCGTCAGAAGATCGCGATCAGTATCGTGCTCCAGAACCTGCTTGTCTCGTATCAGCGGAAGAGGTTGCATGTCATCGCTGTAAGGGACGCCATAAAACGAGTCGAAACCACGGCTCGTCGGCAGGTACTCCGGTTTGTCTCCGAGGTGCCACTTGCCGATGGCTTTGGTGCGGTAGCCTTTTTCCTTAAAAAGTTGCGATAACAGCGTTTCGTCAAGAGATGTTCCGGTGGGCGAGGTCGGCCCAAAGGCACCGGTCGTATTGCTGCGGGTGCCATAGCGGCCGGTCAGAACAGCCGCTCGTGAGGCTGAGCAGATCGGATGTCCGGCATTGAAATGTGTGAAGCGCAGCCCTTGCGCCGCGAGTCTGTCGAGATTCGGCGTAGGCAACCGAGATCCATAGCAGCCGGGGTCGCCATACCCCAGATCGTCACAGATAAGGAAGATTACGTTCGGCCTTCGGCCAATTCCTGGCTTTAGGGCAGGCGCTTCTTTTGCCTCCTTTGCGGGCGCTGCCAGGGAAGTTGCAGGAGCACTCGAAGCGGCAATCCCGGATGACATAAGGGCGATAAATTTGCGCCGGTCCATAGTTGAATCTCTCACCATTTCTCAAGAATGACGAAATTATAGGGGACGTGATTCTCTGTGGTGGAATGGCAGTCTTTCGGCCAACAAGGTTCTATTTTTCTTCATTCTTCTGCTCATACCTTATTGGTTATGCGGTATCACCCAAAAGTTGCAATTTTCTGCGCTTTACCTATGACAGACTTAGGACAATTGCCTCTGGGTACGTGAAAATATAAGAAAACCAGTGACTTGGCAATTTAAGATACAGGGCGTCTTTCCAGATACATCGGTGAGATTCCAATGAGTAACTGAGGATTTATCTGCAATGGAGTGCACACCAATTCGCGAACAGGTAGTCAGCGAAATCGAGCGGCTCTCGAGCAGAACCTTTCAGTTTCTTACTCTGCCCAGGGCCCTTGAAGACCGGTTCGAGAAAGACACAGGCCCGCGCCGGGCAATGCATCTTTGGCGTGAAGGGCTTATTGCCATTGCGCTCTTTGATCTCTTCGCCATTGCCGATTACATAATTGGCGATGATCCGACGTGGAACACCCTCATCTGGCGACTTGGTGTCGTTACTCCACTCGCGCTGCTGGTGAACATCACCATGCGGTGGAACCCCCAGAAGATCTACCGTGAGACCAGCGTCGTCGTAGTCGTCTGCCTGGCAGGACTGACCCATCTTTATCTTGAAGCAGGAAGGAATATCGCATCTTCGGCCTATGCGCAGGCCGGAGTTATTATTGCTATTCTCTTCGCCAATGTGGTCATGCGTTTGCGATTCCTCTATGCATTGGCCAGTTCTGCAATTCTGATGGCCGGCGAAGCTATCTTTCTTCATCACGACCGGTTTCTCAGCGGACCGGAAAAGACGATGGGCCTCATACTTGTGCTCTTCGTCACACTTATTACTCTGGCAGCGAACTACAGCTTTGGCCGCGACCTTCGTCTCGTCTTTCTGATGCTTCTACGCACCGAGATTCAAAGCGAAGAGCTTGAATTCGCAAACGCAGAACTACATCGGCTCTCCAGACGCGATAACCTTACCGGTCTCGCGAATCGCCATTCGTTCGAGATGCATTGCGAAAAGCTCTGGAAGCAGGCGAATCTCGAAAGCCAGTATCTCGCTGCTATTCTCATCGATATTGATAAATTTAAGGCGGTAAACGATCTTCGCGGCCACTTTTACGGTGACAAAGTGCTGGCCCGCGTCGCTTCTTTGTTGCAACAATCGCTTCGTGGAAAAGATGACTTTGCCGCACGTTTCGGTGGGGAGGAGTTTGTCGTGCTGCTTCCGGAGACGACAGAACGAGGCGCGGAGATTGTTGCTGAGCGTATTCGGACGATGGTGGAGACAGCCGGTTCCCCCGCCGTCGATGATGCCAGTTCCATTCCGGTTTCATCGACTACGGTAAGCTGCGGTGTCGCCGTTTGCCTGCCCAACGAGAGCTGCTCCATGATGGACCTGCTCAAGGCTGCCGATAAGGCACTTTATGAGGCCAAGCGTGCCGGCCGCAACTGCGTGCGCATCGGAGAGATCGGAACTGAGCCTGCCACTTCTCAGCGACCAGGTGATGATCGCTTCGGAGTGCAAAGCGAAGTTCCTTCCCTGACCTCCGGCCATAAAATCCTATGGGGCTGATCCTCTAATGCAGGAAATGCCCATGGGCCGCCGGTCCCAGCACTCCGAACACCCGTAGTAGCCATAGAATTACGAGAATAATGATGATCAGGCGGATGATCTGCTTGATCGCTCCATCCATTGGGATCAAATCGATCAAATACAGCACCAAACCAATAACAATAAGCGTCACGATGATGCTGATGATCGCGGGCGTAAACATAGGGCGGTGTCCTCTTTCCAGATACCTTCAAACGTGAGATGCAGAAAACAGGCTAAAAATTTTTCCTTCAGATAGATTCTTCTGCCGGGCAAAAGCTCTGCGAACAGAGCAAGACACTTTACCCGGTCACGATCCCCATTGCTACTACAGCAAACCCGATGGTGACTACGTCTTCGGCCAGGGCAACGGGCCAGTCCTTACCGGCGGTCTTCTCCACAATTTCACGTCGCACCAGATGACCTCCGAATGCCCCTATCAGGGCACCGCCGATACCCAGCAGCGTTCCTTCGATGCCAGATCCATTCAGGCTCATTGCTACCGTTCCGCCAATCAGCCCGCCCACAATCAATCTTGCCAGCAGGGGGCCGATGGAGGTGCGGTCAGGTATCCCGGGGCGTTTGTCCCAGAAAATCTCTCCCGCTGCCAGCAATGTCAGCACGATGACGGCAGTCAGCCTGGTCAGCCATACCATCCACGTGTCATCCAGAGGAAGATAACCCAGGTATGCGAACCAGGACACGACCGCCAAGGGGGTGAATGTTCGCATTCCCGTTCCTACGCCGAGCAACGGAATTGCCACAATCCAGGTAAGCACTGCCATTGCCATCAGCTGAGGTCCCCCTTTTAGATGATTAACATCTCTCACAAACCCTGACGATGGCCCAAAGTTCCTGCTGCCGCGCGACCCAAGAGTACAACGTTTTGCTATGAAGCATAAACGTAATCATATGAGGGCATTGCCTCTCAACGTTCGATGCTCTCCGCAAGTACGCTCAAATGTAATCGTACGTTAACGACCGTATACCAGCACTAACCAATAAAATAGTAGTTGTCTGAACGGCAGGAGCGGACCGAATATGGCTTCTGCGGGCGGATATTGGAAGAGCCTTTACAGGAGACCAGAGAATGAAAAGCGCAATGCGGTGTGTTCTGGCCATGGCAGTTTGCCTGGGCGTGGGAGCATGGGGATATGGGCAGTCAGCAACGGACGGGGCTATCTCGGGAACGGTGACGGATTCGACCGGGGCGGCGATTCCGAATGCGAAAGTCGATGTACATAATGACGGCACGGGATTGGATGTTCCCCTGACCGCCGATGGAAGCGGCTTCTATAAGGCAGGACTGCTCCAGCCGGGTAACTATACCGTGACGGTGACGGCACCAGGGTTCAATAGCTCGAAGACCAGTGGCATTGTGGTGCAGTTGAACCAGGTAACGGCGGTCAATCCAAAGCTGGAAATTGGTTCGACAGCACAGACGGTAGAGATTACCGCCGACGCACCGGTACTGAACTTCGACTCGCCGGTATATGGCGGACATCTGGACACCAAAGAGATTGAGAGCTTACCGATCAACGGCCGTCGTTGGAGCAGCCTTACGTTGTTGACGCCGGGCGTAACTGCGGATTCGCCGAACGGTTTTGGTCTGATTAGCTTCCGTGCCATGAGTCCGCTGATGAACAACGTGCAGATTGATGGCATCGACGATAATCAGGGATTCTATGCCGAAGAGCGCGGGCGCACACGCGTGGGTTATTCGACCTCGCAGGTGGCAGTTGCAGAGTTTCAGGTGAACACCGGCGTTTATGCTGCCGATCTGGGTCGTGCAGTGGGCGGTGTGGTGAACACTGTGACTAAGAGCGGAACCAACAACCTGCATGGCGAGATTTACTTCTACGATCGCGATAATGACTGGGGAGCGTACAACCCTTACACCAATAACACCTATTACAACGCAGCCTCGAACAGCTTCTATACCCAACCGTATAAACCAAAGGACTGGCGTAAGAACTGGGGCTTTGGCGTAGGCGGTCCGCTAATTAAAGACCGGCTGTTCTGGTTCTATGCCTACGATCAGTACAAGAGAAACTTCCCGGGCACTGGCAAGGCCGGAAACCCTGGGCTGTTCTTTGCTCCTCCGACTTCGAGCCAACTGGCAACGCTTCAGAGCCGTCTCGGACTGGCAACCCCCGCGGATGCTGCCGCGGCTTACAACCAGGGCCTGCAGGATTTGCTGAATGACCTTGGCCCTGTGGCCCGTACCGGCAATCAGGTAATCAATACGCCGAAGCTCGACTGGCAGATTACTTCAAAGCAGCACGCCAGCTTTCTCTATCATCGGCTGCGCTGGGATTCCCCCGCGGGTGTGCAGACGCAGGCGACCAATCCCTACGCAGTCGATGCCTTCGGCAACGACTTTGTGAAATTGGATTACGGCATGGCGAAGCTGGACAGCCTGTTTACGCCGCGTCTTTCTAACGAAATTCGATATGGTTATGGCCGCGAGCTCGACGATGAGACAGCGCAAAAGCCAACGGCCTACACGACAGCTCATCTCACCCCGGCGAGCGGCATTCCGGTAGAAGTTGCGCTTGGTGGATCGAATGGCTTTACGCTGGGCTCGCCTTATTATGGATACCGGCTCGCTTATCCGGATGAGCGTAAGTGGCAGGTTGGCGATACAGCAACTTTCATCGCCGGCAAACACTCCATCCGTTTTGGCACGGACGTTCTACACAACTACGATCTACAGAACAACCTGTACCACAGCAATGCGCAGATCAGCTATTCGAGCTATCTGAACTACATTTCCGACATTCTTCGCCCGGCAGGATCGAACGGCACATGCGATACGACGCGCACGGATCGCGGTAACTATCCTTGCTATGACTCATACAACCAGGGCTTTGGGCCAACGACCTTCGATCTGGCGACAACTGACCTTGCCTTCTTTGTGCAGGACGACTGGAAAGTAACGCCGAACCTGACGCTCAATCTGGGCATTCGTTACGATTATGAAAAGGTGCCTCCGCCCTATGCAAACCTGGCGAATGCAGATTTCCCGCAGGTGAGCAACACCTTCAGCGACAAAAACAACATCGCTCCTCGTTTGGGCTTTGCCTGGGACCCATTTGGCCAAGGTAAAACAGTAGTTCGTGGCGGCTATGGCATCTTCTTTGGCCGTATTCCGAATTCGATCCTGCTGAATGTGCACTACAACACCGGATCGAAGGCAAGCCAGGTGCAGTACTCGTTGACCAATACAACAGGACCGGCGATCACGAACGTACTGACTGCTCCTCCTATAACTGCAGCCAGTTCTGCTCCGAACATTCAATATTTCGACAAGAATTTCCAGAGCCCTGCGGCACACGAGTATGACCTTGCCGTGCAGCAGGACATCGGCAAGGCCAACATTCTGTCGGTGAGCTATGTCGGTACGCTCGGTCGCCAGTTGCCAAACTTCCTGAATGTCAATCTGAATCCGAACGCGACGTTTATGGCTACATACAACGTTGTCCCGGCATCCAATGGGAGCTGCGGCCCTCTCGGCTGCGGACCGATAACGACCAAGGTATATGCAAACTCGCAACAGATAACGCCTACAGTTTGTCCCACTCCAGGTGTTCCATTACCGCAATGCAAGAATCCTATTCAGGGTAAAGCCACCAGCGTTTTGCTGAACCCGAACTTTGGCGCGATTACCAAAGTTGTGAGCAACATCAACTCCAACTACAACGCGTTGACCTTTGAAATTCAGAACCGCACGTTCAAGCTGATAACCTTCGATGCGAATTACACCTGGGCACATGCTCTGGACTTCAATCAGAACCAATCCACGAACCCCACAACGAATAGCTGGTACGATCCCTACGCAAATGCGCGGGCAAACTACGGCAATTCGAACTTCAACATCCCCAACCGATTTGTAGGATGGGCGATCGTGAATGTCCCCGGCAGCAAGCGGAATACCCTGCTTCGTTACATTAGCGATGGCTGGTCGTTGAAGCCTTTGTTCCAGGCGCAGTCGGGTTTCCCGTATTCGTTGTCAACAAGTGGTTCGGCCCCGAACCAGGTCTTCGGTTCGGCTCCCAATTGTCAGGCTGATGGTTTTCATTGCTATCGGCCAAACGGTACGGGACTAGCGGGAACCGGCGTCACCTACATTCCGCAACTAGGCCGCAATACGCGTCAGTATCCGCGCACTATGGTGCTGGATCTGCGCGCGCAGAAGACCTTTACCTTTGCCGAAAAATATAACCTGCAGTTGATCGGCGAGACCTTCAATCTTGCCAACCACCAGAACGTCACCCAGGTGAATACAACGGGGTACACGTTCTCGGGAACGTCGCTGCAATACAACCCGGCGGCGGGAACGGCTCAAAACTCCAACTCAAACTTCGCCTACAGCCCACGACAGGTGCAGCTCGCGATTCGTTTGATGTTCTAAACGGCTGTCTGCGTGAAAGGGGCCGCAAGGCCCCTTTTATTTGCAATAAAGACAATGAGATACAGGAATTTTCGACATCTCGGCAACTAATTCCACAAAGGCGAAAATCTCTCTTCATATTTCAGAACTGCCAATAGAGACGGGCGGGCATCTTACTCCTGAAAGTGGAGGAAGCGATGACAACACAAACGACAGGAAAAGGCTTTCGCCTCAGACGAGGAGTTATTACCCTCGCGCTCGCAGGATTTATGACTCTTCCAGCGTCGGGCTTTGCACAGACCACCGACACGCAGACCGAAACCCAGGCACAGCGTCACGAACGTGCCAAGCGTGCGCAGGATGCACATGATAAAAAGCATCACACCGGCGCAAAAGTTATCGGAGGTTCCGCAGCGGGTGGTGCAGTCGCCGGAGCGCTTTTGGGCGGAGGAAAGGGCGCGTTGATTGGCGGCGCAGTAGGAGCAGGCGGCGGGGCCGTTGCAAACAAGGTCCGCAAAGATAAAGACGTCAAGAAACGCGAGCAGCAGGAGCAGCGCGACGACAAGCGTTAAATCTTCTGGACGCGATGCACATCACGCACGCCCGGAACTTTGCGCAGATTCTGTACCAGTTTGTTGAGGTGGCGGACATCCACAGTCTCTACAACGAAGTCCACGATCATTGCGCCTTCGGGTGTGGGCTTGGTATCTACACTGCGGATGTTCGTACCGTCATCGGAGATGATTGCGGTGAATTCCTTCAGCAGACCAGTGCGGTCATCGCAGAGCACCGTTAACTTCACGGGATAGGTTTGCTGTTTGGCGGTCTTGTTCTCAGATGATGTAGGTGCCCATTCCACCTGAATGCGCCGGTCCGATTCATAAAGCAGGTTCTGTACATTGGGACAGCTTCGGGCGTGAACAGCGACGCCTTTACCGCGCGTCACATAGCCAATGATCTCTTCACCGCGAATAGGGTTACAACAGCGGGCGCGGTAGACCAGAAGATCGTCCTGTCCTTCAACCTGAAGTGAATCTGAACCTTTACCAAAGAAGACTTTTTTGACGACATCGGACATCTGCCCGATGGCGTTGCTGACTGCACCTTCATGCGGCGCCGATTCGGCGGCCATCGTGGAGCCAGGCTCCAGCTTGTTGAGCACCTGTCGCGCGGAGAACTTGCCAAAGCCAATGCCTGCCAGAAGCTCTGCCTGCGCGCTTAGTCCATATTCACCGGCGATACGATCGAAGTCAGGCTCGCTGAATTTACTCAGCGAAAGCTTGTATTTGCGTGCTTCGCGTTCCAGTAGCTTTTTGCCAATCTCGATAGCGCGGACTCTTTGCTGCTCGTTCAGCCAGTGCTTGATCTTGTTGCGTGCTCGTGAACTCCTGGTGAAGCTGAGCCAGTCGCGGCTTGGAGTATGGCCACCCTGTGTACTGATCTCGACAATATCGCCGTTTCGCAGTCGTGTGCGTAACGGAACAATGCGACCATTGACTTTGGCCCCCACTGTTGAATGGCCGACCTCCGTGTGGATCGCATAGGCGAAGTCAACCGGACTTGAGTCTTTGGGCAGCACCACCACCTTCCCTTTGGGGGTAAAGGTGTAGACCTCCTCCGGGTACAGGTCGATCTTCAGCGTCGACATGAACTCGTTGGGGTCAGGCATCTCGCGCTGCCATTCCATCAACTGACGCATCCATGCCAACCGCTGCTCGTCTTTTGAAGTAACGGTGTCGCTGGCCTTGTATTTCCAATGCGCGGCGATACCTTCTTCGGCGACGCGGTGCATCTCTTCGGTGCGAATCTGTACCTCAAACTGGTGGCCGCCAGCCGCGATCAGCGTTGTATGCAACGACTGGTAGAGATTGGGCCGCGGCATCGCGATAAAGTCCTTAATACGCCCCGGCACCGGACGCCAGACGCTGTGCAGCAAGCCCAGCACGGCGTAGCAATCCTGCACCGTCTGGCAGATAACCCGCACCGCCAGCAGGTCATAGACCTGGTCTACGGGAATCTTTTGCGATTCAAGTTTCTGCTGGATAGAGTAGAGCCGCTTGATGCGCCATTCCACGCGCCCCTTAATGTGGTGCTCCTTCAGCTTCTCTTCCAACTGTACGACGATGCTGTGCAGAAACTCCTCGCCTGCGCCGCGCAGGGAGTCGACTTTGGTCGAGACCTGCTGATAAGCGAACGGATCGGTGTATTGAAACGCCAGATCCTCCAACTCGCCGCGCAGTTTGCCCATGCCCAGCCGGTGCGCCAGAGGAGCGTAGACGTCCAGTGTTTCGCGAGCAATCTTCTGCTGTTTTTCCGGCTTTAGATGCTCCAGCGTGCGCATGTTATGTAGCCGGTCAGCCAGCTTGATGATGACGACGCGGACGTCAGTGACCATCGCCAGCAGCATCTTGCGAATGTTTTCGGCCTGATGATCTTCGCGGT
>DASRSR010000027.1:0-20505 GCA_035656355.1 Edaphobacter sp. | reverse complement strand
AATCCGGATGCGCTTGCCTTACTAAAAGAGAAAGGCATTGACGACGCAAAGCTGCCAGTTGTCATCTTTGGCGACGGAACCGCGCTGGTGCAGCCTTCTTCCGTTGATCTGGCCCAAAAGCTGGGTATCCCAACACAGGCGCAGCAAAAGTTTTACGACATCGTCGTAGTGGGTGCCGGTCCAGCAGGTCTGGCGGCAGGCGTTTACGGCGCCTCAGAAGGTCTACGCACGCTGATCGTCGAGCCGAATGCGGTTGGAGGTCAGGCTGGCTCCAGTTCCAAGATCGAAAACTATCTCGGCTTCCCAGCCGGAATCAGCGGTGACGAGCTCGCCAAACGCGCCTTTCTTCAGGCCAGTCGCCTTGGCGCCGAGTTTCTGCTGCAGCAGGTTACTGGTATCCGCTCGGAGAATCGCTATCACATCATCAAGATGAAGGATGGCCGCGAAGTAACCTGCCATGTCTGTCTCATCGCTACTGGAGTCTCCTATTGCAAGCTCGATGTCCCCGGAGCCGAAGACTTCAGCGGCGCGGGCGTCTACTACGGAGCGGCATTGACGGAGGCCATCTCCTGCACAGACGAAGTGGTCTATATCGTTGGCGGAGCAAACTCGGCCGGTCAGGCTGCCATGCACTTCTCGCGTTACGCTTCGGCGGTACATATGCTTGTGCGCGCAGACTCACTGGAAAAAAGCATGTCGAAGTACCTCATCGACCAGATAGAGTCCACCCCGAACATCATCGTTGAAACATGCACTGAAGTTGCCTCCATCGCAGGCAACGGACATCTGGAGTGTCTCAAGTTGAAGACGCCGCGCGGCGAAGAGGCACGCCCTGCCAGTTCGCTGTTCATCTTTATCGGTGCCGCGCCAAAAACCGATTGGCTTCCGGCAGAACTTGCATGTGATAGCAAAGGTTTTATTCTGGCTGGTCCCGACGTCAAAACGAAATCGTCTGCATCATGGTCCCTGGATCGTCCGCCGTATCTTCTGGAGACCAGTATCCCAGGCATCTTCGTCGCTGGAGATGTTCGCTACAACTCCGTCAAGCGATGTGCTTCGGCGGTGGGCGAAGGCTCCATCGCAATCCAGTTTGTGCATCAGTACCTTGCGACACTTTGAAAGGCATCTGCCTCTACCGACAATGAGTGAATTAATCCAAACCGTTCCCACAAAAACCGTCTGCAAGATGAGCGACGAATTGTTTGCCAAGCTGCGCACCGTGCCGATCCTGTCTTCATTAAGCGACGATGAATTGCGCTGCCTGGAGGGAGCCGAAGAGGTTCACCTTAAGCCGAACGATCTTCTGGTGCGTCAAGGTGAGGTTGCTCACCACTTCTGGATCCTGTTGGAAGGCAAGCTTCTCCTCTTCCAGACACTTCCTGATGGCAGAGAGATCGCCCTCAATTCAGTGGCTAGTGGCAATGCGTTTGGTGAAGTACCTCTATTGTCGAATACGCCAAACCTGGTTGGTCTTCGTGTTACCGAACCTGCACATTTGCTCCAGTTCGATGAAGAGAGCTTCTGGAGATTGATGACAAGCTGCCCGGAGGTGCGCAAATCCATCCTGGGAAATATGGCGAGGCGAATAAACAGCTTGCAAAGTGTCGCTGTCCAGCAGGAGAAGATGGCTTCGCTGGGAACGCTTGCTGCCGGCCTGATGCATGAGCTTAACAATCCAGGAGCAGCCGCACGCAGAGCTGCATCGCAGCTGCGCGAAAACCTTCTGCGAATGCATGAGCTTTCGGCAAAGTTCAGCAGTATTGATCTAAACCACGATCAGAAGCAGTGCATGTTTGATCTGCAGGAGCACGCGCTCTCCTCAAAATCCCTGCCTGGGATGAACTCGCTTGAACAAAGCGATGCAGAAGAGGCATTGGCTGAATGGATGGAGCAGGAAAATATCGAGAACGCATGGAAGATCGCGCCCGTTCTGGTGTCGATTGGGATCGACGCCTCCGAATTGCAGTGCGCGCGCAATGAATTTCCAGGTGCAATCTTCTCTGATGCTCTCAGTTGGCTCACCGCGCTGGTTTCCAGCATGCAGCTCGTATCTACAATCGAGGAGAGCATTGGCCGCGTCTCCGATCTTGTGATGGCCGTTAAGTCTTACGCTTATGAAGGCAAATCCAAGGGCCTTCCCGTAGACATTAACAAGAGCATCTATGCAACGCTGCTAATCCTGGGGCATAAGTTCCGCGAAAAAGAGATCGTAATAGAAAAGAAACTAGCCCCCGACCTGCCCCCATTCCAGGCAATATCTTCAGGCCTCAATCAGATCTGGACTAACCTGCTCGACAACGCAATTGATGCCGTGCCGCAACGCGGCAAAATTACAATTCAGACCTCAGTCGAAGCAATCGACAACAATGCACAGCAAACCATCTGCATTCGGATCAGCGATAACGGCAGCGGAATTCCCACAGAGTGCCAGTTACACATCTTCGATCCGTTTTTCACTACCAAGCCACAAGGCGTCGGCACAGGAATCGGCCTTGGCATTGTGTATCGCATCGTAGAGCAGAATGGTGGAACGATTCGCTTCTCTTCTGTCCCAGGCAATACGGAATTTGTAGTCCGCTTCCCGCTCGGGAATGCGCAAACCACCAGCTAATTAGAGCATCTCCGCGGACAATACGAGCAGGTTATTGATACATCCAAAGCGCGGCTCCAACGAGCGCGCACCTGGCTGGTTTTTTGCATGTTCTCTTTGTTCTGATCGGAAGTTCCTGGCTGGCCACCGTAAAATGCCAAAAAAATGCGGCTTGCCCCAGGCATCTGGAGCAAGCCACATCGGATCGGTCCGGTTAGAAGGCGTACCGGAGGCTGAACTGGAGTTGACGTTCTGAAGCGTAGGTATTGCCCTTTTGAGTAACCTGGCCAAACGTTCTGCTGGTCGGATTGTTGTCAGGGTTATCCAGGTTGGGGTGGTTGAGGTAGTTGAAGGCTTCGGCCTTGAAGATCAGTTGATGATTTTCGTGGTTCGGAATGATATGGAAGCCCTTCTGGAGTGCGGCGCTAAAGCTGTTGAAGCCGGGACCGTAGATCTTGCCGCGCATTCCACGTGGGGCAAAGGTGTTGAGCGGCGCGGGCGACCATACGCCCGACCCTACCCCTTCATACCACTGGTCCGTAGTCTTACCGCCTGAGAACTTGTGAGGCAGGGCGGGGTTGCGGCTGACGACATAGAACTGGTTACCTGAACCCGGTCCAACCCCTGCCTGGTCGAGGTTCCGCGAGACTGTCTGCGGTCGGCCCGACTGTGCCTGAATGGTTCCGGAGAACTGCCAGTCGCCAACCAGAGTACGAACGAGCGGGTTGCTGGCGTGAGTGCCGTAGGGGATATCCCAGACGTAGTTCGTTACCAGCACATGGCGGGTGTCGAAGTCGCTCGGTCCGTACATGATGCTGTTGTCGTAAGCATTGGGAATGTTGGTGCCGTTCGATGAACCATAGTCCAGGCTCTTGGACCACGTGTAGGCGACTCCGAAGAGGAAGCCGTGGTTAAGGCGGCGCCTCAGGTTCGCCTGCAGGGAGTGATAGTTCGATCCACCCCTGTTCTGGGCTTCAATAATGGTGGAATAACCTTTATAGGGACGAAGCGCATCCGGGTTGACACCCTTGTTTTGCGGAAGATTTCTGGTCCCCAGCGGCAACTGGTTGACGTTTGCCAACTGCTCGAGATGGTAGGCGCGACGGCCAACATAGCTCAGGGTAAAGACGCCGACCTTCTGGAACTCCTGCTCCATCGTCAGATTCCAGCTCCAGGCTTCTGGACTGGGATAGATGTAGGAATGAGAGGTAAAGGCGAGCGGAGTGTTGTGGACGCCGATGCCGCCCGGGTTGTCGACACTGCCAAGAGTGACAGTCGATGCCGGTTGAAATGGAGCGTTACCGCCAACATGGACCGTGTCGCTGATACCGAGACGCTGCACGTAGCGGCCGGCACCTCCGCGGATAACCGTACCTGATTTCACCTGGTAGGCGAAGCCCACGCGCGGCTGAATATCACTGTAGACCGTAGGAGAGTAGCCAGTGCTATATCCGCGGAAGAGACGGGCATAGCCGTTATCCAGAATTGCGTCGGGCACATGGCCTCGCGCAGATTTGGGGAATCCTTTGCCGGGAATAACAACTCCGTTCAGTGGATCGCCGCCAGTGAGAAAGCCTGTCGTGGGATCCACTGTCGGAGCAAGTGCCGGATTGTAGTCCTTCTCGCTGAAGAAGGCCTGATTACCCCAGAGCGCATGATACGGCGTCATAACGCTGTAACGAATGCCGTACTCAAGCACGAGCTTCGGGTTCACCCGCCACTGGTCCTGAGCGAAGCCTTCAAACATGTTGCCGCGGAACAGGGTGTAGGAGCGCGTGCCGATCTCGCCGTAGGTGTCGAAGAGGCCCAGCGCGGCGTTTGCAATACCTGCCTTTGTCGTCGGGCCGCCGCCACGGTTATCGGTAAAGACAAACAGACCGTTCTGATTGTTGGTTGTTCCGGGCCGTGTGTTGTCTACGCTGATCTGGTCGTAGTTATTTTCGCCGGCGTACTCCCACAGGCCACCGATTTTGACGGTATGGTTGCCCCAGACCTTGGTGAGGGTATCACCGAAGTCATAGACGATACCGCCGGAGCGTGAGGGGTACGGGCCGCCGTCAAGTGTGCCAAAGTTGTTGATTTGAAGAGTCGGAATCTTATTGGGTACCACCTTACTGGCAGACCCATATAGATAAGGGTAGTTGATTCCATACTTGGTGCGATCATAACGACCCGACGATGTGTCGATGTTGATAGTGACATGGTCGGCTGCGCCCGAAACGTAAGCATCATTGACCATGGTGGGGCTGACGGTCCACGTGTAGTGGAAAACTGCAACCTGATTGGGCCGATGGAAGATACGAGGGTTGGTATTGAAGTTGCCGAAGTGCGGCTCGTAGTCGTCGTAATTGTAGTTGAGCAGGCTGAAGCGGAAGTGGTGCGCCTCGGCGGGGATGAAATCAATGACGACCGAGTCTTTGCGCTGCTTCTCGGTATAGGGTGCAGAGTCGATCCAGTTGTTGGTTGAGGTTTGGACAGCCGTAGGAAGCGGATAAGCGTTGAGCAGTCCGATGCCATTGGGGCTGAGAGGAACGCCACATTTTCCGCCGCTGAAGTCGTTGTTGGGGCACGGCACACCCGTGTTCGGGTTCACAAGCTGCACAGGAGCACTGTAGAAGATGTTCGGCCCAAGCAGCTCGCTGAAGTTGCCGGTGCGCATCAGCGCCGTCGGGACCTTCTGCTGAGAGAGATCGTCATGGTTGTATCGCGTCCATTCCTGTCCAACCAGGAAAAAGAGCTTCTTATGGTCTTTGTTGAAGTGACCAGGGATGTAGATTGGTCCGTTTAGGTTCCAGCCGAACTGGTTGTAGTGGAAGCCCTGCCGTTTGGTGCCTGAATTATTGCGCGCCCAGGTGTTGGCGTTCAGCGCGGTATTGCGGAAGTACTCAAAGGCGCTGCCGTGAAACTCGCTGGTGCCGCTCTTGGGAATCATACGGATCTGGCCGCCGGCGGTACGGCCATACTCAGCCGGATAGCTGGTGGTCAGTACCTGAATCTGCGACGTTGAGTCCACGTCGGCTACGCCTACGCTGGTGCCGTTGGAACGGGTGCGCACCATCGGCGCGCCGTCGTAGGTAAGCAGGCTGTCCTGACTGCGTGCCCCATTCACGTTCAATGGGTTATCAAGGCCGAATCCGAACGCCGCCATGGAGTTGCTGCGGACCACGCCGGGTTCCATCTGGGCAAGATAGATAGGATTGCGCCCGTTAAGCTGGATGTTCTTAACCTGCGCCTGCGTGATGAGTTGACCGACCGATCCGCTCTCGGTCTGCACTGCATTTGAGACTGCCTGGACAGTGACCTCGGTGGTGGTCGTACCAACCTTCATCGCGATATCGACGCGGCGCCCGATGCTGGGATCGAGATGCACATTGCTGAGCGTGGTCGTCTCAAAGCCGGTCGCCTCGGCACGAACGCTGTAATCGCCTGGAGCCAGATTAGGAAAAGTAAAATTGCCGCTCTCGTTGCTTGTAATGGAGCGATCGGCGCCGGTCGCATTATTGTGAACCGTAATCTTTGCGTTTGGAAGCAATGCGCCCGACGTATCCGTGACAGCGCCGGAAAGAGAGGAGCTGTCCGATTGTGCAAACGCGGTGAATGAAAGGGTAAAGAGCAGGGACAGCATCGCGCAGATGCTGAAAATCCTTTGATAGATATTCCTTTGCATGGCAGCTCCTTAAATTGTGAAACCTTCAGCTTTATTCTTTAGCGGTTAAGTAAAGGAATGATTGCGCTATCAGCACACTACCACGTGTACTTGTGCAGACCGTGAATGTCAATCAAAATTCTTTAAATTTTGGGCCGTTTTGAGGAAACGAAAATGGATTGCAAGCTCATCCATTGGACCCTGCAAATGTGTGCTACGGAATCTCCGTGTCATCACAGCACCTCCAAATTTTTGCTATTTCATCGCCGCATCTCGCTATTTTTGCGGATGCTGTTCTTTATTCGGAACTTCCCTGGGATGGAAGCCGTATTAACAGTTGTCATCAGTCTGAGCGAACTGATTGCGTTACCACAACCGTACCAATGTTTACGCTCTTCTCTAACAGGTGTCAATCTAAAAAATTGACAATTTTACTAGGTATTCATAGAAATACTAAGTCTGAAATTCTTATGATAGGCCTCTCATAAAACAACGAACGGATAGAGCCGGTGCGCAAGACACTTCCCACAAAGAAAGCTACTCTCGCAGATGTTGCACGGGCCGCCGGGGTAGGGCCGATGACCGTCTCCCGCACGATTAACGGCCATCCTTACGTCGCCGATGAAACTGCAAAACGGGTCCACGCCGCTATACGTCAACTAGGATACCGTCCCAATCACGCTGCTCGCGTTCTGACCGGCCAGCTTTCCAAATCAATTGGCCTGATCGTTCCCGATCTCGCGGACAGCTTCTTTTCTGTCGTCAGTCACGCCGTTCAGGAGACGGCCCGCGAAGCTGGCTATCTGGTCTGGCTGGCTGCCTCTAATGCCGATGTCTCGATTGAGGAAGCCCAGATCGAACAGATGATGAACCACCCCGTTGACGGTATTCTGCTGGTTCCTGTCGATAGCCGCAGCCGCTATCTGAAAACGGCAGCAGCAGGCTCTATGCCTATCGTTACCATCGACCGCCCCATTGAAATAGCCGCTACCGATTCAGTTGAGGTAGAAAATCGCGCCGGCGCCCGCATGGCGGTTGAGCACCTGATCAGCCACGGTTATCGGAAGATCGCTTGTGTCATCATCAACTCTCACCTGCGGCCCGTGCGTGAGCGTATCGCCGGATACGAAGAAACTCTGCGCAATACCAGATTGCCGCGCATGAAGAAGCTGGTGCTGCCAAACGAAGAGGCCGCTGAAGTAATCCTGATGAAGCTCTTTCAGTCGCCGGAACGTCCCGATGCATTGTTCACCACAAACAATGCCTGCACCATCTGCATTATCAAGATACTCAAACGTCTTAATATCGAAGTCCCCCGCGATGTCGCGCTCATCGGCTTTGATGACGTGGATTTCTATACCCTGCTGACGCCACCGGTAACGACCATCCGGCAGCCTGCTTCAGAACTCGGCCGCATCTCCACAAGACTTCTGCTGGAACGCATTAAGCATGAAACCTCTTCACCCAGCATTCGTACCGTTTTGCCAGTCACGCTGGCCATTCGCGAATCATGCGGCTGCACAAGGGAGTAGTTCTCTATTGCAGGCGGCAGACCTTCACCGCACGATTCACATAAGGACAAGGGAAACCTGTCTTTGCGTCTGATCGCAATACAATCCAGTTCACGCCGAAAGGCATCAGCCTTGCCAGACGCTGCGGATCCGGCTCTGTATTCAGGTCCTGTTGAGCGATCTCTCCTGTCCTCCACGCTGGCGTCAACTCTGGAACTACCGATGCCTCACCGCCATCCTTTGAATAATCCGGCAGCATACTTCTCTCCGCTATGGCGCGAAACGACTGGGCATCTTCCCCTGGACTGGTAATGTAGTGAGCATCCAGCGCGAACATGGCGTCTTGAGGCGTATTTTTTCGAATCCATAGGAATGCCTGTTCCCATGAGTTCTGCGGCACTTTGCCAGGAAGCTCCAGATGCGCCGAGTCGGGAAACGTCTGCCTCTGAGTAAACACCGTAATGCCGGCAAGCAGAGCGAATGCTGCAATCCATCGCCACCGGCTACGCTTCAGAATGTGTTCGCCCAGCAATGCACCGAGCAGCAGAATCATCACAACATATACCGTTTGCAGAATTCGCAGCGGCTGCAGACGGGCCACCGGATGGGCCGCCATATCTGGGCGCGCGAACAACAGAGCAACCACAGCAGCGACTCCGCCGCAGACCACTCCCATTCTCGTTAATGCGGCGAGCGCAGAGTCCTCTTTGCCGCGCCGCATATATCCGGCAATCGCCAAAATCAACAGCGGAGCCGCCAGACCTAATTGCTCATACCAGTGCCACTGCGACAAAAACCAGTAGTATCTGGTCATGGCAACGCGCAGATAAGCCGCGCTCTCCGGCTTCGCCCATGCCTGCATCGCTCCTGCAATGCCGATTGCCGCAATGGCAAGCGTCGCCGTTCCCCAAACGCGCACCCTCCGCGAATGCGACGACACAGCGATCAGCACCAGCACACAGCCCAGTCCATAGGCAGCCATCAGCACGTGCATTGCTGCAGCAGCCACAAGCGCGGCTACGCACAGCATCAACCCATACCATCGTTCTCTCAGCGAGCCGGCGAGAGGCCGCATAAAGGCCAACACGCCCGTCAACACCAGCAGAACGCACGGCGCTGAGAAGCTTCGTGCCGTTACATACGGGTCCATCAGCATCAGCGAGGTCCCGGCAATAGGTATTGTCATCCATACTGCAAGCAAAGCGACCGCTCCGAATCTGGCGATTCGGCTAGGGAAACACCGCGCAGCTAACAGACTCGCCGCAAACAGCATCAGCCAGAAGCTGGCGACGTGGACCGCAAACAATACGCTTGCGAGGCTCGCATGGGACAGGTGCACCAGAGCCGCAATGAATGGCGCGAACAATGAGAAGTGGAGATGGCCGGTAACAAACTCCGTCGCATGAGGATAGAGAGAAGGATCAAGCCGTCGCTTGATCTCGGCCATGTATAGTCCTCCGTCCTCGGCGTAAGGATGGTAGCCGTTGACCAGCACTGCGAATAAAGCCAGGGGCGTTGCGATAGCAGCGGCAATCCCCGGTTCGAGCCCTCGGCTTACTGGCTCCGTTTGCCGCGATGAAACAGGAGCCACTACTGTTGTCGCCAAATCTCCGCCTCTCCCGCTAGAGCATTTCTTCTCTGCACCTGCGCTCTTCCAATAGACCCTAATTCCGGCAAAATGGTTCGTTGCCCGCAAAAGATTTCAAATGCCGGAATAGGTGGCAATCATCGCAGAAGCCGCGCGACGATACAATGAAAGAGTTTATGCCTATACCGCTCGCCTGTTCCGCAGCGCACCTCCCTAACCCCGCATGAGTCCCTCCGCCAGCCATACGCGCAGCCGCTTGTTGAAGACCATTCCCGGCCTTCTCATCAGCGCTTTTTTTCTCTGGTACACCTTCAAGGGAATCTCGTTTTCGCATATCCGTGAAGTTCGTTTGGCACATCCCATAGGAATTGCAGGCATTCTGGCATTCACTCTCGCCGGATACAGTCTGCGTTGCGTTCGCTGGACACGGATGATGCGCTCAACCGGTGCGCGATTTGGCGTTTGTGCCCGTGTCCTGATGACCTCCATCGCGGCCAATAATATTCTTCCCTTCCGTATTGGCGATGTCATGCGCATCTTCACCTACGCCCCCGACCTGGGGGCCTCGCCCTCAGTAATCCTCAGTACCGTCATTCTGGAAAAGCTCCTCGACATCTTTGTCCTTGTGCTGATGTTTACAGCCTTTATGGGGCCTGACGTCAATCGGCACTCTCGCCTCGTTGCTCATGGACTTCTCATAATTTCTTCCGTTGGATTGCTTGTACTTCTCCTGGGAGCACGCACACTGGAACCGCTACTACGACGCCTGTTCCAGAACACTCAAAATGCAAAAATAAAGAAGATCGAACACTGGTTGCTGCTGGCGCTTGACTGTATTCGCCAGATTGGGATCGCCGGTTCGCTTTTGCTGCTGGTCATGTCCATCGTCGTCTGGGTCTGCGAGGGCATGATCTTCGTCTCTGCGGCATACCTTGTCGGCCTGACGAGCGGCGCTGCGGGATGCTGGCAGGCGGTCTCCGTCGGCAATCTTTCCTATCTCATCCCCAGTTCTCCTGGAGGCATCGGCACATTTGAGTGGGCGGTGAAGACCTCGCTCGTTAGTCACGGCGCATCCGAACCCCAGGCTGCCCTCTTCAGCCTTGCCGTCCACATCTGGCTGCTGGTCAGTATTACTGCTGCAGGTGGCACACTCTTCTTCGTGCATCGCTTCAGAACGCACGACCACAAGCCTCTGCTGGAAGAGATCGAAACACTGCCGGTAGAGATGCCGTAAGGAAACTCTGAATCAAGTTCGCTTTTTGAAAGGGACGGCCTTCAGCCCGTCCGGCAGCATATCTAAAAATCACGCGGCTTTACCCGCCGAGGGAATGCATAACCGACTTAATCAGACCTTCCCATAATCGCCTCGCGTAAACTCAATTCAGCCCTATATCTTTCTTCAGCGGTGAATCCGAAGCATGTATCGCACAATTCAGCAGAATCTGCTGGCCCGCATTCAGGCCATTCTTCTTGCGAAATACAGCATTACCCTTGAAACCCTCGCGATGGAACAGCCGCCCAGCATCGCGCTTGGAGAGCTTGCTCTTCCTGTGGCATTTGAGCTGGCAAAGCGCCTGCGCAAAGCCCCGCGTGTCATCGCAACCGAGCTTGCCGCAGAGTTAACTGCCGTTCTGCCCGAAATGACGGGAATTGCGAGTGTAGAAGTTGCCGGTGCCGGCTACCTGAACATTCGTTTCGATCGCGCTGCCGCGGTCCGCAATATCGCAGCAGACCACCATGCCGATATCGGCGGCCCGGGTTTCCGTTTAGTGGAGCATACCAGCATCAATCCGAATAAAGCGGCGCACATCGGCCATCTGCGCAATGCCATTCTCGGCGACACATTCCAGCGCCTGCTCCGCCCAGACAACTACAAGCGCGGCTATGAAGTCGGTGTGCAGAACTACATCGACAACACCGGCGTGCAGGTCGCGGATGTGGTCGTGGGTCTGATGCAACTGGAAGGAAAGACGCTGGCAACAACGCGCGATCTCCTTGCAGAGTTAAGTGCAAAAAAGCAGCGCATCGACTTTTACTGCTGGGACCTCTATGCGCGCGTCTCGCAGTGGTACACAGCAGACCCCGAACAACTCGCAGCCCGTAAACAGATTCGCCTCGATACGCTTCATGCCATCGAACACGGTGGCAATGAGATCGCAGAAATTGCCGACCTCATCGCCACAGCGGTCCTTCGCCGCCATCTCGAAACCATGGAACGGCTCAGCATCGAGTACGACTTTCTTCCCCGCGAAAGTGAGATCCTGCATCTCCACTTCTGGGACGCAGCCCGCAAATTGATGATTGCCAAAGGCGTTCTCTACAAAGAGACTGAGGGTAAAAATAAAGGGTGCATGGTGATGCGGCGCGCTGGCTCCGATGCTGCCGCCGACGCTACGGACGAAGACGCAAAGGTCATCGTCCGCTCCAACGGAACCGTTACATACGTTGGCAAAGACATTGCCTACCATCTCTGGAAGTTCGGTCTGTTGCCGGGCAAGGACTTCGGCTACACGAAATTTCACCAGTACCCCACCCACACCTGTTGGATATCAACCGCCGGAGCAAGCGATCCCGGTCATCCCGTCTTCGGCAAAGCCGATGCGATCTACAACGTCATCGACTCCCGGCAGAACGATCCGCAAACACAGGTGGTCCAGGCGCTGCGTGGCATGGGCTTTACCGATGCGGCGGACCGCTACACTCACTTCAGCTACGAGATGGTCGCCCTGACTCCACGCTGCGCCATCGAGCTGGGCTACAGCATTAGCGAAGAGGATCGTGCCAAGTCTTACATCGAAGTCAGCGGACGTAAAGGCTTCGGGGTAAAGGCCGACGATCTGCTCGATAAGCTTATCGCTGCTGCGCAGACGGAGGTTGATAGCCGCCACCCAGACCTGGGTGCTGATGACCGTCGCGTTATCGCCACCCAGATCGGCGTTGGTGCGCTCCGTTACTTCATGCTGCGTTTCACCCGAAATACAGTCATTGCCTTCGACTTCAAAGATGCGCTCAGTTTTGAAGGGGAAACCGGCCCTTACGTGCAGTACGCCATCGTCCGGGCCGCAAATATCTTCCGTAAGGCCGGGACAACAGCAGAAGCAGCGCTGGCCGCTATTAACACGCTCGACCTCTCTACGGTCCTTGCTGGCGAAGACGGTGTCTCCCTATGGGAGACCTGGCTGCTGGCATCGAAGCTGACTTTGACAATCGAGCAGTGTATTGCCACAGCAGAGCCTGCGTATCTGGCAAAGTATGCCTTTCAGTTGGCACAGCAATTCAATAACTTCTACCATCGCCATCATGTATTAACCGAAAGCGACCCCACGCGCAAAGCATTTCTGCTGGCAACTGCCGCTGTTGCTCAGCGCGAGATGACACGCGCGCTTGGCTATCTCGGCATCGAAGCACCGGAGCGCATGTAAATCCTTTTGACTAAACACGCACTTCCCCTGTGGAAAGTCGAGACAACGGCCCCGCCCACTGCCTGAATCTACCCTCTTATGGATCACGGATAGGTCCCGGGTTTCGTTAAAGGCACGGCTTCAGAGCCTGTCCTGAGCGGAGTCGAAGGATGCCGTAAGTGACTTCTTTGTAAAGCGCCTTTAGCCGCTAAGGCATGTTTGAAGACTTATTCCAAACTTTCCTTACACGTTCTTGGGAGAAGTATTTGCTTTTAGGGCCAAAGGCCCGTTCTATACCAGCCTGGGGCGATTTATCTCCGCCAGCTTGCTGGCGGAGATGGAAAGCCCCAGGATTTGAACGATACAAAATTTGAGCGCTGAAAGCGCGACACATTCAGGAGTACATCTAAAAATACCGAAATCAGAGGTGCAATATGAGCAATCAAAGCGGAACATTGAACGGAATGCGCGTCGCTATTCTGGCGACACAGGGCTTTGAGCAGGTAGAACTGACCAAACCGAAAGAGGCGCTGGAAAAGGCAGGAGCAAAAGTGGAGGTTATCTCCCCGGCTTCCGGTATAAAGTCAGGCAAGATCAAGGGCTGGAACCATACCGACTGGGGAGATTCCATTAAATCGGATGTTGAGTTGTCGCAAGCCAAAGAGAGCAACTACAGCGCTCTCATGCTGCCCGGAGGCGTCATGAATCCGGACAAACTACGGATGGATCCACAAGCCGTCGCCTTCGTCAAAAGCTTTGTCTCTGCAGGCAAGCCCATCGCCGCTATCTGTCATGGCCCATGGACTTTAATTGAAGCCGATGCAGTGCGCGGAAAGACGATGACTTCATGGCCTTCTCTCCAGACCGATCTGCGTAATGCAGGAGCAAAGTGGGTTGATCAGGAAGTTGCTGAAGACCATGGCCTCGTCACCAGCCGCAAACCCGATGATCTGCCCGCTTTCAATCAGCGCATGATCGAAGTCTTCGGCAGAGCCGCTCATCGCGCCGCTGCGTAAAAGATATATAGCTAGCTCCTTTAACCACGTCATCTCGACCGAAGACCTCGAAGAGGTCGAAGTGGAGAGATTCCTGTATTTCGCTTTTTTGTTGTCTTCTGAGCGAAGCGAAGACACTTCATTTCTCTTCCAACCCGAATAAACTTCTGTCAAGCCAAAAAACGTATAAACGGCACAAAACAAAAGAGATAAATCTGGCATAGCTTATGTCTCAATCTGCTATCCTTAAAAGAGATAGAAAAAGCCCGGCTCATGCCGGGCTTTGATACTTCAGATACAAAGTACCCTCTCATGTCTTTTGTTTTGAAGACTTTGGTACTTAAGTACAGGGGGAGGGTACCCCTTACTTCGTACCCAACTCTAGGCCGAATAACTCCTCGCCCACTCAATGATCGATCGCACCGCGATTCCGCTCGGCCCTTTGGCGATCCAGGGTTTAGCTTCTTCATTCCAGGCGCAACCGGCAATGTCCAGATGCACCCACGGTGTCTCATCGGCGAACTCTTTCAGGAACATTGCCGCCGTAATCGCGCCGCCCCATCGCGTGATTCCCGTGTTACGGATATCGGCGATCTGGCTGCTGACCTGATCGCGATAATCGTCCGTACACGGAAGCCGCCAGAACTTTTCGCCTGAGGCCTGCATCGCTTTCTGGAACCTGTCGCAGGTCTCTTCATCGTTTGAGAACAGTCCCGCGTTCACCATCCCCAGAGCGACGACGCAGGCGCCCGTCAGAGTAGCTGCATTGATCAGGTGCGTGCATCCCAGCGTCTTTGCGTAGTGCAGCCCATCGGAGAGCACCAGTCTGCCCTCGGCGTCGGTGTTAACAATCTCAATCGTCCTGCCGGACATTGACGTCACCACATCGCCCGGCTTGAACGCGCCGCCATCCGGCATATTCTCGGCGGAACAGACGATACCGATAACCTTGACCTTCGGCTTCAGTTGCGCAATGGCTCGCATCGCGCCGATCATGGCGCCTGCTCCAGCCATGTCGTACTTCATCTTTTCCATGCCGTCGGCGGGCTTGATTGAGATGCCTCCGGTATCGAAGGTAATTCCCTTGCCCACCAGCCCAAGGACAGGAGCGCCGCTCTGCCCCTTTGGCTCATAGGTCATCACAATCAGCGCTGGAGGCTCAGAAGACCCTTGCGATACAGCCCAAAAGGCTCCCATCTTCAGTTCTTTCAGCTTGGCAGTGGAGTAGACTTCGCACTTCAACCCCATCTCCGCGCACATTGCCGCCGCGCGGCGACCCAGCTCCGTCGGAGTAAGGATGTTTCCCGGCTCATTGACCAGGGATCGGGTAAAGTTCTGCGCATCGGCGACGATGATGCCCTCGTCAAAGCCTTCCTGAATCTCTGTTCGAGTAGACTTCTCAGCCTCCTTTGAGATCACCGTGAGCGCCTCAAGAGAGGTATCCTTCCGGTCGCTCTTGTAGGTGTCGTAATCTTGATCGCCGAGCAACGCGCCTTCCACCAGCGCGCGCGAGGCCAACCGGCAAGGCAGTTCATCCAGATGCTCATCGGAGAGAGCATGATCTTCCGGGAAGGCAATCGCCATCTTCTTTATGCCGCGTGGTTTGGCAGCACGGACCGCTGCTCCTCCACCTTTGCGTATCTCTTCGACAGAAAGCGACTTGGCCTTTCCCAACCCGACCAGCAACAGGCGCTCGGCTTTGACCCCGCCTGGAGCATGGAGCAGCAATGTCTCGCCCAAAGTGGCCTTGAACTCGCCCGAAGCCAGCACCTTCGATGCGGCATCGGAGACAGCATCCGAGGTCGTAAGCAGCGCGGGAAGAGGTTCGGCATCTTTCCCCATGGCGATATCGACCGCAAACACTGCGAGCAATGGAGCGGAAAATCCCGCTGCATCCTGAAAAAGGAGCTTCGTAGTCATGTACTTATCCTAGCGAACCTTTACCGGTTTCGCCGTAAGAACATCATTTGTTCAAGCAATTGGATGCCGAATTTTAGCGCCGCTGGCTGCGTACGATTGCAGCTTTTGCTTCTTTATCCGCTTCGCGCCGCCGTTCCGTCTCGCGCTTGTCCCAATCCTGCTTGCCTTTGGCAAGGGCAAGTTCGCACTTCACCCTGCCGTTACGGAAATACAGCCGGGTCGGAATCAGCGTAAAACCCTTTTGCCGGGTCAAACCCTCAAGCTTCCTCAGCTCGCCCTTGTGCAGCAGCAATTTACGCGTCCTGAGCGAATCGTGGTTCATGGCATTGCCATGCGAAAACGGGCCGATATGCGCGTTCAACAGAAAGCACTCACCATCCTTCAGCAGCCCGTACGCATCCTTCAGGTTTGCCTTACCCTCACGGATCGACTTGACCTCGGTGCCACGCAAAGCAACTCCCGCTTCGAATCTGTCAGAAAGGAAGTAATTGAAGCTGGCAGAACGATTAAACGACGCATCGCGCTGTCCAGCTGCCACAGGATCGCGGTCCTTTGCCTTCGTCGCCGGCTTCGGCTGGTGGGCAACGGTCGGATTGGAGAGCGATCGAGGCATGAATCTCTTACTTTAACACGCTGTTGCCGCGGTCTCACCACGCCCTCATAATGACGTCTAACCTGCAAAGCCAACCAACAGCATTGAGGTCACACACGCCGCGAATGGTATACTCACCCGAGCGCAACAGCCTGGCAGGAAGGGCCCCCACAGGCAGCGCCTTCGCTTCCTGCACAATGGAAGCAGGCGTGTACTCCGGCAGACGCCACACTCTTGACGGTGTAAAGGACGCAAACGGAAGCAGCATGGGTCGCGGCAAAATCTCATTTCATCTACCGGCAAACGTGCTTCAGGCGTTCCCTGTTGTCTTTGTCAGGACATTCCCGCTGTTTTTTCTGCTCTCCGGAACCGTCCTCTTCTCGCCCGTTCCTGCACAGGCGCAGTCCGCGAAGACCTGGAACAAGCGCGGCCAGGAAGCTGAAGTGCGCCAGGACTACGACACGGCCTACGAGGACTACCGTCAGGCGACCCTCAAAGACCCAAAGGATTTGCGCTACAAAGCGCACTTTGAGCGTATGCGCTTCCAGGCTGCCGTCTCGCACATCGACCGCGGCCGGGTCTTGCGCCAAAGCGGCGACATAAATGGCGCACTCAGCGAGTTTCTGCGCGCCCGCGAGATCGATCCCTCCAACCAGACAGCGCAGCAGGAGATCGACAGCATTCAGCATCCTGAAGGCCCGAAGGCTGCGGTCACTGCGCCTTCAACTCCGCCTGCGAATCCAGAGACAGCGATGCAGTCGGAAGCCCTTAGCGAGATTCGCTCGATGGCTGGTCCTATCCAGCTCAAACCGGTATCGAATGTCTCTATTACGCTGCACATGGTCGAAGATACGAAAAATATCTATCAGGCCATCGGAAAGCTGGCTGGCATTAATGTTCTCTTTGACCCGGACTACGTCTCCAAGCGCATTCCTATCGACCTCACGACAGTCACTCTCGCAGACGCTTTACGTATTGTCGGAACCGTTTCGGGAACGTTTTATAAGCCTGTCACCAGCAACACTATCTTTGTCGCCCAGAACACACCCACCAAGCGCCGCGAGCTGGAAGAGCAGGCGGTGCAGACCTTTTACCTCACCAATGCCAGCCAGCAAAACGATGCGAACGAGATTCTGACCGCCATCCGTAATCTTCTCGATCCTGCTACGGCGAAGATATATCTAGTCCCCAGTCAGAATGCTCTGGTGATGCGCGCAACGCCAGACCAACTGATGATGGCCCAGAAGCTACTCAATGATCTGGACCGCGCGCGGCCTGAAGTTGTTGTCGATGTAGCCATCCTCGAAGTCAATCGCGACAAGATGCGCAAGCTCGGCCTTAGCTTGCCGCAGCAGGTCACCATAACGCCTCAAGCTACTCCAGGCACCACTTCGACGAGCAGCGGCTCATCCTCAACCGATAACAACAATAACAATAACAACACGCCATCGAACTTCACGCTCAACTCGCTGGCGCACATGAACGCCAACAACTTCGCCGTCGGTATTAGCGGAGCTACATTGGACGCGCTGCTAACGGATTCTGATACTCGCATCCTGCAAAACCCAAGCATCCGGGCGAGTGACGGCCAGCAGGCGACATTGAAGATCGGTTCGAGGATTCCCATCGCCACTGGCTCTTACAATGCTGGTGTCTCTACCGGCATTGCCAGTATTGGCGTCCAAACCCAGTTCACCTACGTCGATATTGGTGTAAACATCGACATGACGCCCACCGTGCACCTCGACAACGAGGTCACGTTGAAGATGAAGATCGAAGTCTTGTCGCAGCAGGGCCAGACCGTGATATCCGGCGTTACCGAACCCATTATCGGTCAGCGCACCGTCAATCAGGTAATCCAGCTCAAAGAGGGCGAGCCTAGCATCCTCGCTGGAATTCTGCAGAAGCAGGACAATCTTACTGTCGGTGGGACGCCGGGCCTGGGAGAGCTACCCTTCCTTAAATTCTTCTTCTCTTCACGCAGCAAAGAAGTCCAGCAAAATGAGATTGTCTTTCTGCTTATTCCGCATATCGTCCGCGAATCTATTCTGACCCGCCTCAACACTCGCCCCATCGATACTGGAACCGGGCAGTCCATCCAGTTGCGGCGCATTGAAACTCCCGAATCGGCACTCGACGAATCGGCCATTACACCAGCTCGCCCAACGCTACCGGCAGGCCCGGCAACCAGCGCCGCCAACGCTGCCGCCGCCATGGTTGAGCAGATGAAGAAGCAGGCGCAGCCTCCAACCCCGCCAGCGCCGGCGAACGGACCGCCGATAAGCCTGAATGTTGTTGCTCCGGGAGCCACAGAAACCGTCGGCAGCACCTTCCAAGTGGCCGTCATGCTCAATAACGGGCGTGATGTCTATTCCGTGCCACTGCAGATGCAGTTCAACCCGAAGGTCTTGCAACTGGTCAACGTGGATGCAGGTAATTTCCTTGGCCGCGACGGCCAGGCTGTCGCCCTCGCACATCGTGACGACGGCAACGGACTCGTCACAATCTCAACCTCTCGTCCGCCAAATACTCCAGGCATAACCGGCCAGGGAAATCTTTGTACGCTTACCTTCAAGGCCATTGGCACTGGAGATTCCAACCTTGCGCTGGTCAAGGTTGGAGCACGCAACAGTACTCAGGCCAATCTTCCGGCCGTCGGTTCTGAGGCCGTGGTGCATGTGAAGTGAGTTTCCGTCCCAAATCGGCAAACAGTGACGTCACCCATCCAGAGGCAGGCCTTACTCTGGTCGAGCTCATCATCACCGTGGCCATTGTGGCGATTCTGGCCTCTGCCGCTATCCCAATTGCCCGTTTTCAGGTCAAACGAGCAAAGGAGCGTGAGCTGCGCCGCGATCTCTGGGAGATGCGCGACGCCATTGACCACTACAAGGACGCGGCCGACAAAGGCGGCATCATGACCAAGGTCGATAGCTACAATTATCCGCCCGACCTGCAAACGCTGGTCGATGGCGTTGAAATTCAGGACAAGAAGGTGAAGTTCCTACGCCGGATTCCCGTAGATCCCATGACTAACTCCACCGACTGGGGTCTGCGCTCCAATCAGGACGATCCCGATTCGACCTCCTTTGGCGGCCAGAACGTCTTTGACGTGTATACCAAGAGCGATGGCACCGCTCTGGACGGGACCAAGTACAACACATGGTAATCAAGCCTCCATCCCGAACAGCACGAACCGGCGAGCAGGGATTCACCCTAATCGAACTGATGATTGTTATGGTCGTCATCGGCCTGCTGGCGGCCATCGCCATTCCGTCGTATACCAATAACATCCGCAACGCCCGCGAGGCCGTTCTTAAGGAAGACCTTCACGTCATGCGCACTGCTATCGATTCCTATACCGTCGATAAGCAAAAAGCGCCGCAGACACTCGACGATCTGGTTCAGGCTGGCTATCTCAAGAGCTTGCCGGTCGATCCCTTTACTCGCCGCAGCGATACCTGGGTGCCCGAGCAGAGCGATTCTCTCTCTACCGTCGATCAAACCGAACCGGGAATCGATGATGTACACAGTGGAGCACAGCAGACTGGCTCAGACGGTACTGCCTATAACACCTGGTAACTCTATTGTTTTCGTTAGAAAAGGCGGGGTTTCCCTGACCGTAAGTCTGCTGCCTTCAACCTACGTCATCTCGACCGAGTTGCGCGATGAAATCACGCAACGAGTGGAGAGCTCCCTGTATTCAGAACTGTCATCTCTGAGCAAAGAGGCTTACTCCGATAGAGAAGCACAACACTTTTCGTGGCTACTCTTCGCGCTCGCTCCAGCGGATGTTACGGAATCCCGCAGCCGCTGGTGCGGCGATCCCACGTAGCCAGTTAGCGATGTTGAGGTAATCTTCGACGATCGACTCTTCAGGAGCATAGTCCATCACGGTCATGCCCTCTGCCAGCGCCTCGCTGACCGAAGGCGTTCGCCGGATAACAAACGGCAGCAGGCGATCGCCAAGCTGTCGCCGCAGGACCTCGCGCACATCCAGATGTAAAGGAAGCGATGGATCGAACTGGCTGAGCACATAGAAGGGCTGTAAGGGGCGTCCTTCTCCATCACTGATGCCATGAAAGAACCTCTCGGCAAACTGAAGATTGATAACCGAATTCATGTCCGGAGCAACCGGGACAAGGACGGTAGGATTCAGCCGCGCTGCCTGCCGAACGACCCAGCTTGAAGTCACCGCCACATCCAGCAGGATGCGATGCGTTCCCTGGCTGCTGTTGAGCACTTCGTCAATAAAAGACTGCTGT
>DASRSR010000026.1:0-13582 GCA_035656355.1 Edaphobacter sp. | reverse complement strand
ATCGCTGCTCTGCGTCAAGCCGGAGAGTGCGCGAGAGGCTTCCGTGGTGCGCAGCCACATTTTCCGCTCCGAGCCGTTCGGCGAGAGAAAAGGCAACCCTTTCCACCAGCCGGCGCGTATTGACAAAGACCAGTGTGGAGCGATGGTTCTGCGCGTGGGCCGCGAGCTTATCGAAGATCTCCTCCCACATGGCCGTCGTTGTGACTGAGCCAAGTTCGTCGCTGGGAACCTCAATGGCAAGATCAAGCTCGCGGCGTTGGCCCACCTGGACAATCCGGGCAGGTCTACGCGAAGCGTGCACGCCCGTAAGAAAGCTGGCTACAAGCTCAATGGGGTTCTGCGTCGCAGAAAGGCCGATGCGCAACGGTGGCTGCGACAGACCGGTGAGGTGCGCTCCAGGCGTTAGCCGATTCTCTCCGCAGACCAGCGCCTCCAGCCGTTCGAGCGAAAGTGCCAGATGCGATCCGCGCTTGTCATCGGCGACGGCATGAATCTCATCGACGATGACGGTATCGACGCGGCGAAGGTTCTCGCGCGACTTGCCTGCCGTCAGCAGAATATAGAGCGACTCCGGTGTCGTAACCAGAATGTGCGGCGGATTGCGCAACATGGCGGCGCGCTCTTTGGGCAGCGTGTCGCCGGTGCGAACGCCGGTGCGAATCTCCGGACAAAGATAGCCACGCTCCAGCGCCAATCGCTGAATCTCACGCAAAGGCTGGTCCAGGTTCTTCTGGATGTCGTTGGAAAGCGCCTTCAGCGGACTGACATAGACGATCTGCGTACAGGGCACCAACGTGCCTGCGATGGCCTGGCGCAACAAGCGATCGATGCAGACCAGAAACGCGGCCAGTGTCTTACCGCTGCCGGTCGGCGCAGAGATGAGTGTTGCCTCGCCCGCAAGAATGCTGGGCCAGCCCTGCTCTTGCGGCTCAGTCGGCGTGCCAAACTTTCCAGCGAACCACTCCGCTGTAACGGGATGCGCCCAGGCAAGCGAAGCGAGAATTGCAGGAGCCGGCATGGAGAGATTCTAACGCGAAGCTATTCGATATTTGTTCGCCTGCATTCTCTTGCTGCGCCGCCTTGATCAGCATGAAGGAAGTATCTTGCCTTATTACTACATGTTGCCTGTACCCACGTCGGCCACGGCAGCAGCCGAATTACTTTCGTCGAGATATTCTTCGATTACCTTATCGAGTGTTCCCTGAGCATCCAGAATGAACTCAATAGCGTCGCGTCCAGCTCCGCTCCCCCCTGGATTGGGCGTAATGTAATGGGCAATCGCCTTGACCTGCTCGCGAGCATTCGCCGTGGCAACCGCCAGGCCACACGCCCGCATTACAGGAAGATCGATAATATCGTCGCCGACGTATGCCAGTTGGTCGATAGTAATTTTGGCCTTCGCCAGAATCTCATTGATGGCATTCATCTTGTGCGACTGCCCTTGATAGACGAACTCGAGTTTCAGGTCGCGGGCGCGAATGGCCACTGTCTGCGACTGGCGCTTGGTGATGATGCCGACACGCAAGCCTCCCAGCCGGGCAAGCGAGATGCCAAGGCCATCATGGGCAGCAAACCCTTTGGCCTCAATGCCATGGCCATCGGAGCCGGGAATGACAAAAATCTGGCCGTCGGTAAGGACGCCATCCACGTCGAAGATAAGGACTTTGATATTTTTTGCGCGATCGATAGCGGTCATCCTATCGATGATACCTGCACAACTTCGGCTCTTCTTCAGCCGTGTGATGTCTGGCCCATCGTATGGGCGGGTCTAGCCTGCTTGCGTGGGCCGCGGTCGCGTGTAAAAAAGCGGTTTTTGCAGGTCAGACACTTCCAGGGATGCAGCCCCAACCGGCGCAAAACAACACGCTCCCAAAAGGTCTTTCGTACGGACCGGGTGGTATTGGAAGAGTGACATTGATTGCAGAAATTGACGTTCGTGGTCTGCATAGCAGGTGAAATTATATCCGTTGACGAAAGAGATGCTATCCCCCATAAGTGTAATGCACTGAGAGACATCCATTTTCTCCCGGATGGCAATCTTAAACGGCTCGCAGCTGCGACATCTCTCCATTTGACAATCACGCTAGGCCAAATATACAAACTCCTTCCGAAATAAAAATGGATTTTTATATGTGAATAAAAATTTCGACAGGAGAAATTTACTATGCAGCGATCCATTCTCACCATGTCGCCCTTCCGCATCCTTCTGGCTTTATGCATCCTCGCCGCCTTCTCTGCGAGTATGCGCGCCCAGATGAAGGTTGACAGCTTCGACGGCCCGGTAACGGCGAACGAGATCAACTCCTTCCTGACCTATGTAACCTCGTTGACGCCCGCAGTCGATAACACCGGCAATAACTGGGCACAGGGTCACGATGGCGAAGAGACCAAGGCAATGGGCATGGTCTACGAGATCAGCGGCAATACCGCTGTGCTTGATCAGATGGTCCGTTTCTGCGATGCCGTGCTCTCCGAGCGCAACGATCTGGCCCCTGCTCCCGTAGGGCAGCACGTCATTTGGACAGGGCGCATTGATCCGGTCTGGCCCAACAGTCCAACAGCCACCGTCATCGGTACCGGCGGCGAGCAGGGCGATCCCGTAGGACATCTGGGCAACTGTGCGCGATTGATCCTGCAGACTCCGGCAATCTGGCAGAAGACCGTACCTATCGGCGATCCGCATGGCTACGGCACAACATACTTCAAACGCGCGCTGACCTTCATACATGGCGCCGATCAGGCTATCGACGGACACATCCTGAAGTCGCTGCTCGATATGTCGCACGATGACCAGCAGTACTTTTCCGCTCTGGGGCCATACAAGCCCGGACAGCCGGTGCCATGGAACCAGCAGATGATGTTCAACTACGGCTTTCAAAATCTGGCCATCTGCCACACCATTCTGCACGATGATCCCGCCCGTGCCGCTCACTACCACCAGATTGTGCAGGACAGCCTGAACTGGTTCTTTACCTCGGAAGTGACCGCATATACGGACAAGGCTGGAAACACGGCCTACAACTGGGCCTATGCTCCTCCCGGAAAGACCGGCGAAGACTCCAACCATGGCAGTCTCGATGTCGCAGGATTCTATCGCGCCTACATCACCGGCAACTACAATCTGACCGCCGCAATGATGAAGCCGTTCGCCAACATGCTGGTCGATGTAATGTCGCGTGGACCGAAAGACTATTCGGGCCGTGTCGATGGCAAGGACGGTACCGGCCATAGTGCACCTACAAAATACATTCGCAGCGGCTATCTTCTCGCAGCTGATTTTCGCCCGGATGCCTATGAGCAGATCATGAGCGCCGACCTGACTCCCGGCGGCACAACCACCAGCACCGATACCTTCTCGCGCTTTCTCTGGGTAAAGAACCAACGGGCAAAGTCTTCGCAAAGCCTCAGTGGAAAGGCCACCCTCTCCAGCCTTGGCTACTACTATCTGCCGTGGACGCAAACCTACGCAGGTGTCGTCCTGCTGCGCAATAGCAGCAGCGAAACCCTGACGGGACCATTTGAAATTGCATTTCCCAATATGCCCGACGGCATTACCCTGGCAGGGCCGAGTGCTGCCGGCAGCGCGGAAGGTCCCTATCTCACTATTCCATTTGCTACCAGCCTGCCGCCCGGCCAGTTCACACTCATGCCGGTTGAACTCTTCAATCCATCCAAACAAGAGGTACATCTGGAGCCGGTAGCGTACTCCGGCAAGTTGTAATCTCTGTCGAAGCTATGGCTGCAAGCAGCAGCGTCATTGGCTGACTTGCAGCCATAGCTTTACTGTCCCTGTGTCCCCATCGCGAACCGCTGAAACGCCGCGGCCGCTCCGGTCAGCTCGGCTCCCGTCTGGTGAATGAAGCTGAAGTCCCGCAGAATCTCCAGCCCCTTCACTGAAACCGTCCGAACTGTCCCCAGCCGCAGTGCCTTTCCAATAGCGCAGCGCGAGATAAATCCCACACCCAGCTCTGCCTCCACACCCGAGATAATCGCCTCTGTCGAGTCCAGTTCCATCGTTACCCGCAACGACCGCAGCGGAATCCCGGCTTTCTTCAATGCCCGTTCCACCACGCGCCGCGAGCCGGAGCCTCGCTCCCTCAGCAAGATTGGAGCTTTGGTCAATGCTGCCGCATCAATCGATCCTGCTTTTGCCCAGGCATGGCTCGGAGCCGCAATCAGCACCATCTCGTCCTGAATCATGCGCTCGGTCTTCACATCACGCCGCATCGGCGGCCCCTCAATGATCCCCAGCGATACCTCCTGCTCGGCGACTGCCTCGGCAATTCGCTCCGTGTTGCCGCTCATCACCGATAGATGCACATGCGGATACTGCCGCAGGAATGCCCCCAGCACTCGGGGCAAAACATACTGCGCCACAGTCGTCGAAGCACCCAGCCGGAGCTCGCCGCTCACATCTTCGTTCAACGCTGCAAGAGCGCGCCTTGCCTCAGCTATCGTTTCAGCCGCCGTCGCCGCATAGCCCAACAGCACGCGCCCCGCTTTTGTAAGGGCAATCTGGCTGCCATGTCCGTCGCCGCTGCCGCGATCGAACAGCCGCACACCTGCCTCCTCCTCCAGCGATCGAATCTGCTGGCTCACCGCAGGCTGGCTCATGTGCAAGGCCTCCGCAGCTTTGCGAAAGCTCATCTCCTCGGCAACTGTTTGAAAAACCTTGAGCCGAAAATTCTCCATGCATTCCTCGAACTTCACATTTTCCATTCCGCCGCGCAGCGGAGAAATCTATTTTTTCAACTGACTCGCACAGGTTTCGGCTGCCTCATTCATCGCAGCTTCATCGCGATGGGTGGGAAGCACAACCTCAATCCACGTCATCTCGATCGAAGGTCCGTAGGATCGCAGCGGAGAGATCCCTATCTCTTCTTTTTCTAATTCCTAAGCCCTGATCCCTCTTCCCTGCCCTTCACGAACCACCTCTGCCACCCCACCAGCATATGCCTGCCCGATAGAATCATGAGAAGCCTGTGAACGCCACCGACGACCCCATTCCGCCTGCTCCTGCCAAACGCTTCGGCTGGCTTCGACCCTCGCATACGCACTCTGCGCTGTCGGCAACGATCCTGCTCTCGGTGTTCGCTCTTCTCTCGCGAATTGTCGGCCTTGTCCGCGATATGTATATCGCCTTCACCTTCGGCGCCGGCCGCGGAACTGACGCTTATAACGTCGCCTTTCAACTACCCGATCTCATCAATTACCTGCTCATCGGCGGCGCAGCCTCCATCAGCTTCGTTACCATTCTCAGCCGTTATCGCGAATCCAACCAGCACGAAGAAGGCGACCGGGCCCTCTCCGTCATCCTCACCACCATGCTGCTGGTCCTCGGCGGAGCGATTCTCATCGCGGAGTACTTCGTTCCGCTCTATACGCACCTCTACTTTCCCAACACACCTGTCGAAGCCGCGCTCTGCACCTACATGACGCGCATCCTTCTCCCCGGCCAGCTCTTCTTCTTTGCTGGCGGTGTTCTCGCAGCCGTTGCCCTGGTGCGCAAGCAGTTCACCTATCAGGCCGTCTCGCCTCTTATCTACACACTGGGCATTATCTTTGGCGGCGTTGTTCTCTCTCGCTCTATGGGCATTCCCTCGCTCGCCTGGGGAGCGCTCGCCGGTGCTTTCGCCGGTCCATTCCTCGTCAACGCCTATGCTGCCCACCGTGCAGGAGTGCGCTATCGCCCTATCCTTGACTTCCACAATCCCGGCCTGCGCGCCTGGGTACGCATGTCGCTTCCGCTCATGCTCGGCGTCACCGTTGTCTTTATGGACAACATCATCCTCACCTGGTTTGCCAAGCACAGCACCGGCGACATTTCGCGTCTCATGTATGCCAAGCGTCTCTTCACCGCGCCCATGGCTATCATCGGACAGGCCGCCGGTGCTGCCTCTCTGCCCTTCTTTGCCTCGCTCTACAGCCGCAGCCTCTTTAAGGACTACGCCTCGGCGGTCAACCGCGCCGTCACCCGCATCCTCTCGGTCGCCATCATGCTTTCCGCGGCTATGTTCGCGCTCGCCCGTCCCGGTGTGGACATCGTCTTCCGCCGCGGCTCCTTCAACCACGCCGACGCCAACCTCACTGCTCTCTATTTCGCCATCTTTGCTGTTTCGCTGGCGCTCTGGGCCTCACAAGCTATTTACTCGCGCGCCTTCTTCGCCGCTGGTGAAACTCTCGTTCCCATGCGCGCCGGAACCATCATCACCATCGTCTCTATTCCCTGCTACTGGCTCATGCATCAGCATTTTGGAGTCATCGGACTGGCCTGGGCCTCAAACCTCGCCATCCTTGTCCACACCGTCACGCTGGCCATCCTTCTGCATCGACGTCGTATGGTTTCGCTTGCAGGGCTTGACCGGCCTGAACTAAGCCGCGCCCTCCTGGCTGGCATCATAAGCCTCGCCGGAGTCATGCTGCTTCTGCACGCGCTTCCCCGCGTCTCCACCCAGACTTACCTCAACGACATCGTCGAGCTCACTGCTGGTGGACTGGTTTGGGCGGCGCTTTGCTATGGTGTACTTCGCATCACCGGCTCCAGCCTTCCTCGTCAGCTCCTGCGCTCCCGCCAGGCCTGACGCGAAAACTCTTTACGCACGTCATCTCGACCGAAGCGAAGCGTAGTGGAGAGATCCCTGTATTTGCCTTTCCATTCCGCATCCTGAGCGCAGTCGAAGGAGAAGGAATCTGCTTTTACGTCAAACCGGCTCAGCCGTTCTGTCCTTTGTCATCCTTCCGCCGCAGGCGGGAGGATCAGCGTTTACGTCATCCAAGAGCTCACCTGTCAAGAGGCAAACCACATTATCTCTTTAGCAACAAAGGAGATAAAAGTACCGATTTACCCTACCTCATTTGCTATCCTTAAGAAGGTAGAGTTCTAAAACACAACAACTCACGTCATCTCAACCGAAGCCGCGCATAGCGCGATGTAGCGGAGAGATACTTGTATTCATGCCTTGTCAATGGTGCGTCTTCAGAAGGCTTCTGGAATGCCGGAATCCCCGTTCCGAAATCTTATCCGGTCGTTGACCCTGCCGCCGTAACGCGGTACACTTCTTAAGTTTGGCGCTGTAACCCGTGTCTCTTGAAGCGCAGGGTTGCAGGACTGACGGGCCGAAGCCGCAAAATCCCGCGATTCTTCAGCCGGTTGGCTTGATGCAGTGCTCCTGTATTCGCCCCTTGCAACACAATCTATGGAATGAAGGCGCCAGCACCTTTTCAGGCGCGCGCTTGAGGTTTTCGCTATGTACGCAGTCATCCGCACCGGCGGCAAGCAGTATCGGGTTGCTCCAGGCGACCAGTTGAAGGTTGAGACCACCGCTCATAATGACGGCGCGGTCGAGTTCTCAGATGTTCTCGCCGTCAGTGCCGACGAAGGTAAGTTCGAGTCCGATCTCTCCGGCGCAAAGGTCCTTGCCTCGGTTGTCGGCGAAGGCCGCGGCGACAAGATTCTCGTCTTCAAGCTGAAGCGCAAGAAACAGTACAAGAAGATGCAGGGCCACCGCCAGAACTTCGTCCAGGTCAAGATCAACGAGATTCAGGTCAACGGCAAGAGCTTCAAGGCGGAAGCGAAGTAAGTTAGCCCGCTTTACGATTTTAGATTTATCAGCGTCGCATCGCTCGACGCGAAAGAGGCATAAGAAATGGCACATAAAAAAGGTTTAGGTTCTTCTAAAAACGGCCGCGACTCCAACGCACAGCGGCTCGGCGTCAAGCGCTTTGCCGGCGAAACCGTCACCGGCGGCTCCATCCTCGTCCGCCAGCGCGGAACCCCGCTCAAGGCCGGCGTGAACGTCGGTCGCGGCAAGGACGACACCCTCTTCGCCAAAGTTGGCGGCGTGGTCCGCTTCCAGAACCGCGGACAACAGGGTCGTTTCGTCTCCATCGACCCGGTCAACGCATAAAGACAAGCTCTATTCTTTACAAAGCCCTGCCTCGGCAGGGCTTTTGCATTTGGCGAATAGTCCAATCTGGCATGTCGATATACTGGAAGCGCCGGAGAGGTTCACATGCAAAATTTCATTCACGATCATTTGGAAGAGATCGCAGACCTCTGTAGGCGGCACCATGTCCGGCATCTGGCCATCTTTGGCTCATTCGTGCGTAACGACTTCGATCCCGCTCGAAGCGATGTTGATCTTCTCGTTGAATTTGCGCCGCTATCTCCGACGGATTATGCGCCGAACTACTTTGCCTTACTGGAGGCACTGGATCGGCTCTTCGCGCGCCGCGTTGATCTCGTCATTGCCAGCTCCATCAAAAACCCTTATTTCAAAGAAGCGGTAGAGAAGGAGCAGCAAACTCTTTATGCCGCAGCGTGAGTTGAAGCTTTATCTCTGGGATATACGCAGAGCCGGAGAGGACATCCTGCATTTCACCAAGGGGAAAGAACTTGTCGATTATCTGCAGGACCCTATGCTGTGTGCTGCCGTTGAACGAAAGTTTGAGATTATCGGCGAAGCGCTATCACAAGCAGAGCGTTTGTATCCGGAACTGCGTGGCCTGATAGACGACTCACGACAAATCATTGCCTTTCGTAATCGCGTGATTCATGGATACGCGTCGCTGGAAAATCGACTTGTATGGTCTATCGTTCAGGTTTATCTTCAGCCGCTGCTCAAGCAAGTCGAAACTCTGTTGGCAGACATCAACCGGCTACAAAGGTAATTTCCTACTTCTCCGCAATTACCACCGGCTTCTGCTTTTCATTCAACCCGATCCGCGCCATCGGAGTGCGGTGGTCGTGCGTGAACAGCACCAGCCAGTTCTCCGGAATCGCGCGCGCATAAAAGCGCTTGCGCTGCACAATCGTCTCCAGCGGGTCGAGGTCGTATCCCATCACCCAGGTGGGGTCCAGATGCGCCGACGTCGGGATCAGGTCGGAGATATAGCAGGCATGCTCTCCGCCCGACTCGATATGAACGGCCATCAGCTGCGGCGTGTGTCCGGGAAAAAGCTCGACCCGGACGCCGCGGCAAATCTCCGCCTGCGCGCCCTCAATCAATGTCATCTGGCCTGATGCCACCAGCGGATCATAGTTCGCCGAGATGTAGCTGACGCGGTCGCGCTCCAGTTGCAGATGCCCGTGCTCCACCTCGCCGCGATGCGCGAAGTACCGCGCATTGGGAAAGGTCGGCGTCACCGAGCCGTCCGGATGCAGCGTCGTGTTCCAGCCGCAGTGGTCGAAGTGCAGATGCGTATTGACGACGAAGTCCACCTCTTCGACGCGAACGCCAGCCGCGGCCAGCGAGGACGGTAGAAGCTCCTGGTTCTCAAAGATGGCGCGCATCTTCGGCGGCTGTTTATTGCCGATTCCGGTCTCGATCGCCACCGTATGTTTGCCGGTGCGCACAATGACAGTGTTAAGGCCCAGCAGGATTCGGTTCAGCTCATCGGCGGGCGCACGCTTTTCCCACATCGTCTTCGGAACAACGCCGAACATGGCTCCGCCGTCGAGCTTATAGCTCCCATCAGTGCAGATCGTGAGCTCGAAGTCGCCGACGCGGGTGCGCGCGCGAACCAGGTCGGAATCGGCAACAGGCATAGCTATCCCCTCTGCTCCATCGTAAATGGAGGCAGGGGAGCCAGTTTTCAGCGAACTAAGCCGCTGTCGCTTCCGTGCCGGCAGCGCTAGCCACCGTCGCCGGAGTACCTGCGGGAACAGCCGCCGAAGCCGCGCCCTGCTTGTGCTGGAAGCACTGCCGGCAGAGGACCGGCCTGCCTTGCGTCGGCTTGAAAGGCACTGTTGTCTCGATACCACAGGCTGAACAGTGAGTGCGAGTTTCAGTCCTCGCAAGCGCAATTGCCGGTGGATTCGCGCCGGAACGAGCAGCGATTCCTGCTCTCTTAAATTTGCAGGGCTTGCATCGCTTGGGATCGTTCTTGAATTGTTTGTCGAAGAAGAAGAGTTGTTCGCCGGCGGTGAAGATGAACTCGCCGCCGCAATCTACGCAGGTTAAAAGCCTATCCACAAATTCCATGGCCGCTCTCCCGTTCCGCGGAAGGCTGGAGAACCGTATGGCCGCAAGCTTCCGGGCCGTCGGACGCTCAACCTCTACATACACTCAGATTTAATTGGGGGGCCCAACTTCCAGGTTTACCGGTCCTGGGGGCAATGGATGCAGCCCTCTCTGCCGGGGCCGCGAATAGCGGGAGTCTATCCGAGGCAGTTTTGTTAAGCCGCCGCATTTTGGAATGCGGCGGCCAAGTGAATCACGAGCGATTAGTCCTGCTCCTTACGAACCTTCTTGCGATTGCGCTTCCGCGCGAGCGCTTCTTTAACGCGCTTTTTTTCGCCGGGCTTCAGATAGAAGGAGTGACGCTTGACTTCCTTGATAATGTCTTCGGTCTGCACCTTGCGCTTAAAACGCCGTAGAGCATTTTCAAGGGGTTCGCCTTCCTGTACTCGAACCTCTGCCAAGAACAAACACCTCCAAACTGTCCCAATTGGGATATATACACCAGAATACGCTATTTGGTGAAGTTTTTGTGTAATTCCAATCGTTCTGATGATTGCCGCCTAAAATACCCACAGGAGAATAACCATGCCCCGTGAGATTACATGGACTGACGCTGAAGAGATCGGAATTCAACTGCAGGAGAAGTATCCGGACCTCGATCCGTACACTGTCCGGTTCACCGATCTGCACCGCTATGTCACCGAGCTTCCGGGATTTACAGGCGACCCGGGAAAATCGAATGAAGGCATTCTCGAAGCCATCCAGACCGCCTGGCACGAAGAGTACGAAGACGCAAAATAGCCAGTTGCGGACAAGCACTTCGCCAGTCGCCGGAACCGCCTTTCAGCAATCGCCGTACATCCGCCTATGAATACAGCCTCATCTGCAACTACGCTCGCAGAAGACCGCAAAAGGCCACCATCTCTGCTGATGTCAGGCCTGACGCTGGTTCTTTGCGTTGCCGCCGTCCGACTGGTCCTTTACTTCATTGCGGGCACGAATTACGGCTATTTTCGTGACGAGCTTTATTACCTCGCGTGTGGTGAGCATCCAGCCTGGGGATACGTCGATCAGCCGCCGCTGATTGGATGGGCTGCGTGGCTCCTGCAGCACACGATTGGGACATCCTTGTGGGCGCTGCGTCTGTTACCCGCTCTTGCAGGCACCGCGGCCATCGCTCTCTCTGGCCTGCTGACACGTGAGCTTGGTGGTCGTCGCTGGGCGATGTTTCTGGCGTCATTGGCAACGCTGATGGCGCCCGTGGTGCTCGCACTGTCGCACCTGTTCACAATGAATGCCTTCGATCCGCTGCTGTGGACGGCGATTGCGTTTCTGATCGTTCGCATTGCCAAAACAGGAAATCAGCATCTCTGGCTTGCTGTCGGCGCGCTGACCGGAATGACGATTCTGAACAAATATGCGGTTCTGTTCTGGGTTTCGGGCATTCTGGTCGGGTTGTGCCTTACGCCGCTTCGCCGAAGTTTGCGCAGCGGCTGGTTCTGGAGCGGCTGTGCGCTGACTGCCCTGATTGCATTGCCCAATTTTCTCTGGCAGTGGCAGCATCAATTCCCTTTTCTGCAGTTGATGTACAACGTTCGTGAGAGCGGCCGCGATATTCAACTCGCACCACTGCCTTTTCTTGCGGCGCAGGCGCAGATGCTCGGCTTCGTCGCCGCGATTCTCGTTCTCTTTGCGCTGCTGTTTTTCTTCTCGCGGCGGGGGCAATATGTTCGCGTGCTGGGATGGGCATATCTCATCTTTCTGGGCGAGATGATGCTGCTGCACGGCAAGATGTACTATCTTGCGCCGGTCTATCCGATCATGTTTGCCGCGGGTTCTGTCTGGATGGAAAGCGTAACATCGCCAAAACGCTGGAGTTGGACGAAACCCGCGCTGGCATTGGCAATCGTTATCGTCAGCGGCATCTATCTGCCGACAATTTTGCCGGTCCTCAGCGTTCCCCATTTCCTGGCTTACGAACACAAGATGGGAATCCAGCAACAGAAGTTTGAGCACATGACACCCGGTGTTCTGCCTCAGCTTTACGCGGACATGTTCGGCTGGGAAGGGATGGCGCAGCGCGTAGCCGCTTTCTATCACTCGCTTCCTCCAGAGGAGCAGAAGAAAACCGCCATCTTTGCCAACAACTATGGTGAAGCTGGCGCTATCGATTTCTTCGGCCCAAGGTATGGGCTTCCGAAGTCAATTGGCGGACACCAGAACTACTGGATATGGGGACCGCGCAATTACACCGGCGAAAGCATGATCGTGCTGGGCGAAGGCAACGTACGCAACATGCAGACGAAGTGCACCAGCTACAAGATCGTCGGTAATACCAAAGATCCGCTGTCGCGCCCGGATGAGTGGATGCCAATCTACTACTGCAGCGGATTCAAATGGAACCTTCAGAGCATCTGGCCGCAGCTCAAGCGATGGCGATAACCTGACTTTATGCGAATCGACAAGTGGCTTTGGGCCGCGAGATTCTTCAAAACCCGCGCTTTGTCTTCTAACGCCTGCGATCTGGGCCGGATTGAATGGAATGGGCAGCGTGCCAAGCCGGCGCGCGAAGTCCGCGTCGGCGACCGGCTGCGCATCCGCAATGAGGCTGGTGAATTTGAGATAGAAGTACTGCTTCTGAGCGAAATACGCGGCCCCGCCGCAGTTGCTCAAACACTCTACCGCGAGAGCGAAGAGAGCCGCGAGCTACGCATGAAGGCCGCCGAAGAGCGCAGGGCATTGATGCAGGCTGGCGCTGTTCCTGAGGGGCGGCCATCGAAGCGGGATCGCAGACAGCTCAACCGTCTGCGCGGTAGAGTCCACCCGTTTCGACCCTAATAACCTTCATAGCTCTACCAGGTATCACGTTGCTGGAGAAAGTCTGGCGAGACGGGATTCTCGTAAACCGAATAGTCGCGCGTGACTACGGTGAGACCGCTGGCGGAGACAAAGTAGTTCTTCTTGTCTTCGTTGGGGTCATAACCAATCACAGTGCCATCGGGGATGTGGACATCGCGGTCAATGATGGCATGCCGGATGCGGCAATGGCGGCCGATATTGACATGAGAGAAAATGATACTGGAGTCCACGTCAGCATACGAATTCACGCGGACATCATGCGAAAGAACGCTGTTGCGCACCACTGAACCGGAGACGATGGAGCCTGAACAGACAATAGAGTTGATCGCCATGCCCGTGCGTCCTGGCTCGCCGAAAACGAACTTCGCCGGTGGGTATTGGTAAGGGCGTGTGCGCATCGGCCAGGATTTGTCGTAAAGGTTGAACGTCGGGGTAACGCCGGCGACGTCCATGTTGGCCTCGTAGTAGGCCTCAAGAGTCCCTACATCACGCCAGTAAAGCGCGCTTTGCTTGTTTTCATCGACAAAGTTGAATGCCTGAATTTTGAATCGCCCGAGGAGTTTGGGCAGGATGTCGTGGCCGAAGTCGTGACGCGAATCAGGATCATCGGCATCGCTCTGTAGCTCAGGAATCAGAACATCCGTATTGAAAAGATAGATGCCCATGGAGACGTCAACCATCTCTGGATTGAAGGGCGAACGAAGATCAGTCTCTTTTGGCTTTTCGATGAATCCTGTGACCTCGCCATTCTGCGCAATCTC
>DASRSR010000025.1:0-15335 GCA_035656355.1 Edaphobacter sp. | reverse complement strand
CGCGAACGATCCTCAACTGGTCCATGCACGCGGAGGCGACGGTCAGCTTCCGCTTCACTTTGCGGCTACAGTCGAAATTGCCGCTCTTCTCCTTGATTACGGTGCCGACATCAACGCTCGCGATATCGACCACGAATCGACCGCCGCGCAATACATGGCATGCGCCCGCCAATATATGCAGTGGCGCGAACCCTACCGGCACGACGTTGCTCGTTTCCTCATCTCACGCGGAGCGCAAACCGACATCCTCATGGCATCGGCCATCGGAGATCTCGCGCTCGTCGAACGCATCCTCAACGACGATCCGGAAGCCATTCGGATCACAGTAAGCGATCGTTACTTTCCCAAACAGGACCCGCGATCAGGCGGCAGCATCTATTTCTTCGGCTTCGGCCTTACAAAATCGCCGCACGTCATCGCCCATGAGTTCGGCCATACTGACGTCTTCAATCTGCTCATGCAACGCAGCGCTCCCTGGCTTCGTCTCGCGCAGGCAGCCGAAATCGGCGACGAATCGCTCGTCCAGCAGATCACGCAACGGCACCCGTCCCTCTTTACCAATCTCACTCCAAGGGCTGCACGCCGCATTATCGGCGCTGCATTGCGCAACAATACTCGTGCCGTCGAGCTATTACTTGCACAAGGCTGGCCCGCAAATGCCGCGCTCGATAACCTCCAAACGCCCTTGCACTTCGCTGCATGGCACGGCAACCTTGCAATGGTTCGCACGCTCCTGCAACATAACGCCGGCGTCAATGTCTTTGAAACCGAACACGGTGGCAGCCCTCTGGCTTGGGCTCTGCACGGCTCCCTCAATAGTTGGCACCGCGATAAAGGAGATTATCCCGCTGTCACACGCGCTCTCCTCGCAGCCGGCGCTCCCATCCCCAAACCAGACCGCCCGCTGGACGCTACTCCTGAGGTACTGGAGATCATTCACTCCCATCCCTCACAAACCTCTTAACAGCTTCCAGAGTCGATCTCCGAGATTGGCAGCCTGACTCGAAACTCGGTCCGGCCGGGGCGCGATTCAAAGTCGATAGTGCCGTCATTGTGGCGCACCAGTCGGCGGACGATATCGAGCCCAAGGCCGGTTCCGTTTCCCTGTGGCTTGGTGGTGAAGAACGGATCGAAGATGCGGTCGCGGACCTCCTCTGGAATCCCAACCCCGTTATCGATAATCCTCACCACGACATTGCGACTCTCGCGAGCAGCAAGGACCTCCACTCGGCCGCCGCTTTCCACCGCGTCCAGAGCATTGTCGAGCAGTATTCCCCATATCTGGGTCAATTCGCCGGCAAAGCCGCATGCCTTCGGCAGATCAGGCTCCAACGTCAACGTCACCACCACCGACTTCTCATGCGCCTTCGCATTCAGCACTGCCACAGAGTTTGCCAGACCCGGGCCTAGAAGCACCGGCTCGGACACGTTCGCTTGATCCATGTGCGTAAATCCCTTAACCGCAGTCACCAAACTCGAGATGCACATCGAACAATCCTGAATCTTCAAGGCCAGGTTCCGTACGGCACAACCGGCAGCCACCCACCGCACCATTGCATTCAATACCGGCCGCTCCACTGCGGCAACCAGCAGGTCCAGCGATCCCAGTGTGACTTCGGTGTCGGCAAGTGTGCTCGCGCAAATCGAATCCAGTCCGTGGCTGGCAAGCCACTCCGCAATCGCCTCTTCACGATCCAGTTGTTCCAGAGGGGAACGCCCCGTCCTCTGTTTTGCCATGCAGGACGCGCGGACCGCATCCACGGCGGCCATCTGGGCGTCGCTTAGGGTCGCCTTAGCCAGACCGCGTGTAATCTCTTCGACCTCTTCAATACGGTCCTCGAGCACGGCCGCGCAACGCTCAATCGCAGAGGCTGGGTTATTAAGCTCGTGGGCCAGCCCCGCCGAGAGTTTGCCCAGGGAGATCATCTTTTCGTTTTGCAGGTCGCTGGAGGTAAACAGCCGGGCACGATCAATCATGGTATGCACCAGGATCGAAGTGGTATCGAAACACTCTCGCATCATCTCCCTGAAATGTTCGCGAGGTATGGCGAGAATCTCAAGCGGTGTTTGCGCAATTGAATCACCCGGCGCAATCATGAGCCGCGAATACGGCAACAACCCGGCAACCTCTCCAGCGTGCCACTCGATGACCTTGTTCAGCCCTGCGCCACGATCGAGGAATAGAGCCAGCCGCCCGGAGAGAATGATGTAAAGCGCCTCAACCTGGCGTCCCTTCACGCTCAACGTCTCGCCGGCGCCAAGCTCCCGAAGAGAGCCATGCGCTGCCAGCCACTCCAACTCGGCCCGAGGCATCGCCTTCAGAGTTTTGTGTTCTGACAATCGATCAATAAGGTCTTGTGCTGTCACTGGCGTGCAATCTTTCTATCAGACGCAAAACGGTGCCTAACAACATACCAGATTAAAAAAACGCCAGTGGTTCGGTCACTCCCAAGCCGTCGAACTGGCCTCGCCTCTCGGCTCTGTAAATCTTCCTACGTCACCAGATGCTAGACCGCTTCTGAATACCTGCCTTTCAGCGACGGAACCTTTCAAATCGTTTCACCGTACTTCTTTCCATGAAGACGAAATTCATCCTCTGCTGGATTCTGTTGTCCGCATCTGCCTTTGCTCAAAAATCTCTCTGGGAAGGCCAATTCAATGTCGGCCCAATGTGGGGCGGTATGGATCTTAGGATCGCCGGCAACACAGCAGAAGCGCGATTTACCCCATCAGGGCATACCGAAGCTCCAAAACTGGAAAACTTGCATGTCACTTCCAAAGCAATTTCGTTTACCGCAAAGATAGAAGACGAGAGCTTGTCTTTTCGAGGGCATCTCCACCGCGACAGTTGGCTTGGAACGATCAGTGGTCCGCACGGGCACGGTACCTGGCGTCTGTCAAAACTGGAGACTGCAAATCTTCCGTCTCGCAACACCTTGCCTGCGCCCACAGGTTCCTACGGCATCGCCCGGCAGATATTTGATTGGTCTGACAGCTCCCGAAGTGAAATGAACATTAAACCTGCAGGAGCTCGCAGAGAACTTCTTGTCTATCTCTATTACCCCGCTGTATGTCATTCAACCGATAGGCATGTTCCTTATATGCCCGATGCGTCTGCAATGACTAAGGACTGGCCATCACAGATCGTACAAAAAGCAGAGCATCTCACGACTCATGCCTGCGCCAATGCGTCAGTAATTCCAGATCATCATTTTCCTCTGCTCCTATTTATGCCCGGCAGTGGTCAAAAGGTTCTCTCCTACTCCTCATTGTTAGAGGATGCTGCCAGTCACGGCTATATCGTTGCTGCAATCGATCCACCGTATAACGCCGCTGCAATTCAGTTCCCAGACGGCCGTGTCTTTCGCCGATTGCCCCCAGACCAGCGCTCATGGGAAATCGCGAAGTCGCACGCCGACGCTCCACGTCTTTTCAAACAGCTGGTCACCTACTGGTGTCAGGATGAGAGCTTTGTCCTCGATCAGCTACAAAAACTTCAAAAGCAGCACAACCCTATAGCTTCAGCAATCGATTTCGATAAAGTAGGAGCGTTCGGGCACTCTCGCGGAGGCTCAACTGCCGGGCGGATTCGCCTGCTCGATCCTCGCATCCGCGCAGGAATCAATATTGATGGAAATATCCGCGGTGTTCCATTTCCACCAGATGAAGATAGCGTTGGCGGCAATCAACCGTTTCTCTGGCTGGAAAAACAACTTCCGTGGCCCACTGCTTCCCAACTGAAACAGATGGGTCTGACCCATCAGGAAGTAACAACCATGTTTGCTCAGGGCGATCATCTACTCAGTACAATTCCATCAGATGCCTATCACGTCACCATTGTTCAGCCTGATATCGATCATCTCGATTTTAGTGATCAGGCACTTCTCAATTCGCAGCTAACAGATGACGTATTTGCACAAAAGATGCGGACGCTGGAAATTGCAAGAACCTATGTCGTCTCATTCTTTGATGCCTATCTCAAAAGGCATCCTTCTACCTTCAAAAAGACTCTTGAGAAAAAAAGCCGCCAGTTCCCAGAAACTAAAATTCTCTTTCCATCACAGATTTGAGACTCAGGTCTCCTCCACATTACCTCGCGTAATCGGTGAAACGACGAATCAACACCAAAACCAATCGCCTCTCACAAATTGTCATCCTGAGCGAAGCGGCAAAGCCGCGAAGTCGAAGGACCTGCGGTTCGCTCATCACGGATCGACGGCGGCATGAGTGGGATGTACAACTCCACTCCAAGCCATCTCGACCGAAAGCCCGCAGCGCCGAAGTGGAGAGACCCCTGTATTTACATCTCCGTCGCCATCCTGAGCGAAGCGAAGGACCCCCGCATTTGCTTTTAACGTTGTCCCCCAAGCCCCCTCCCACAACCCTCTTCAGCCCCATGGGCATGCCCTCGCACTTGACACTACTGATAAAATAAAGACATAGAAAGAGAACCAGCCCGGCGCCCTCGCCGGGACTTTTCATTTAAATACCCTCACCGAAAGTCCGGACTTAGGTACTTTCTTTTGAAGACTTTAGTACTTAAGTATGGGAGGGGTATACCCTGCAAAGGGAGACAGGAAATGACCCAGACGGCAGGCCTGCCCGCCACTTTTAACGACTTCCTCGGCAACGCCGCCGCAGTGGAACACCTGCGCGCTGCCATCGCCGCTGGCCGTCTACCGCATTCGCTCATTCTTTCCGGCCCCAGCGGAGCGGGAAAATACACCCTCGCTCTTATGCTGGCCATGGCCGTCGAATGTGAACGTCAGCCTCGCGACCTCTGGTCTAACGGCCAGTCGCTTGCCAGCTTCTGCGGAGTCTGTCGTAACTGCACCCGCATCGCCTCAGCTGCCAATCTTGAAGAGGAGGTCGATAAAGCCGTCGCCGCCCGCGAGGAACTCCGCGAAACCGACAAAAAAGAGACGCGCGTTCTCATCCAGCCTCATCCCGATGTCCTCATCGTTCCCCCCGATCCACCGCAGCTCCTCATCAAGCTCGGCCAGGTCCGAACGATTATTCAACGTGCCCACTATCTTCCATCGGAAGCGCCCAGGAAGATCTTCATCCTCACTGCTGCCAGCTTTATGAAGGAAGCGGCCAATTCTCTGCTTAAGGTCCTTGAAGAGCCACCCGCGACCGTCCACATCATCATCCTGGCAGAAAATCCCGGAGAGCTTTTGCCCACCATCCGGTCACGTTGCGCAACTGTTCGCCTTGGAGCGCTGCCTGTTGAAGAGATCGAAATGCTGCTCGCCGATCGTCGCCCCGATGTTCCGCCGAAGCAGCGCAACCTCATCGCACGCCTTGCCCAGGGAGCCGCGGGCAAAGCGCTCAGCTTCGATCTCGCCGCCTACACCGCGGCTCGCGCTGACGCTCTCCTTCTGCTGCGCAACGCCGCCAGCGAACCGGACCACACTGCACTCTTCAAGATGACCGAAACCTACCGTGCCGGAGCCGAAGGCCAGCAGAAGACCGTCGCTCTGCTGCGCACCCTTGCCCTGCTGCTCGAAGACCTTCTGCTGCTTCAGGCAGGAACGCCAGAACTGCTCCGCAACACCGACCTGCGCCCTGAGCTCGAGCGCCTTGCGCAAACGCTCTCCTTCCGCTGGATCGAAGGTGCCGCTTATGGACTCGATCAGGTCTACAGCGGTCTGCGCCGCAACCTGCTGCGCTCGCTTTCCCTCGACGCCTTTGCCGGGCAACTGGCCCTCTCTGCCCGATGACAAAGCGCCTGCAAGCAGCCGACATCGAACAAGCCGCCCAAATTCTCCGCGATGGCGGCACGGTAGCGTTTCCCACGGAGACCGTCTACGGCTTGGGTGCTAACGCTCTCGACAGCGCCGCTGTTGCAAAGATCTTCGCCGCCAAAGGCCGCCCCGCATGGGACCCGCTCATCGTTCACGTCGCCAGCGGGCAGATGCTCGACCGCGTTGCCATGGTCACGCCACAGGCGGAAAAGCTCATCGAAAGCTTCTGGCCCGGACCGCTGACGCTTCTGCTGGAGCGCACCGCGCAGGTCCCCGATGCCGTCACCGCGGGCCGCGCTCTGGCTGGTGTGCGTATGCCTTCGCATCCGCTTGCGTTCGCGCTTATCCGCGCCGCTGGAGTTCCCATCGCAGCGCCCAGCGCCAACCGCTTCGGCCACACCAGCCCAACCACAGCAGCGCATGTGCTGGACGACCTCGACGGCCGCATCGACGCCGTGCTCGACGGCGGTTCCACAACAGTTGGCGTCGAATCCACTGTGCTCGATCCCGCCGCGCGAATCATCTATCGCCCCGGCGCAATTACACCCGAGATGCTGGAGCCAATCATTGGCCCTGTTCAGATCTTCCAGCCAGCAGACGTGCAGACGGAGACACCGCAGAGCCTTCCTTCACCCGGCGTCGGAATCCGCCACTACGCTCCTCGCGCCACGGTTGTGCTCGTCGCCGATGAAGCGGAGTTACGCAGAAAAACTGAAGAACTCGCTGCCGCTGGAGAAAAATCCGGCATCCTGCTGCCAACGGAATGGCCTGCACCAGCCGCCAGCGAAACCTTTCCCTGGGCGGAATGGAACGACCATAACGCCTTGGCCCAGCGTCTCTTCCTTGGCCTGCGTGAACTCGATTCACGCGGCGTCAGCGTAATCCTCTGCCCGCTTCCGCCCGCCATTGGAGTTGGCATTGCCATCCGCGACCGGCTCGAAAAAGCGGCGCGAATAAAATAGCTCGTATACTCGAAACCATGCAGAATTCTGAGATTGAACTGAAGTTCCCCATCTCCGATCCCGCATCTCTCCAGTCGCGTCTTCCTCAACTAGGCTTTCATCTTGAGACACCGCGCACCTTCGAGCACAACACACTTTACGACACGCCCTCACGCGACCTCCGCTCGCAACGCCAGATCTTGCGCATCCGCCGTTACGGCAATCTCTGCACTGTTACCCACAAGCGGTTGCCCGATAAGAGTTCGGACGACGCTCGTTATAAGGTCCGCATCGAGACAGAAACGACGGTGGCTGACGGCAACGCTTTAGCCGAAATCTTCAAGCAGCTCGGTTACACGCCCGCCTTTACCTACGAAAAGTACCGTACCGAGTGGTCGCACGATACCGAACACTCCGCTCATCTGGTTATCGACGAAACTCCTATTGGCAACTATGTCGAGCTTGAAGGCCCGCCAGCGTGGATCGACCGTACCATCCAGCAACTCGGCATCGATGCCTCGACATGTCTTACTGACAGCTACGGCAAACTTTTTCTCAACTGGAAACAAAGCACCGGCAGTTCTGCCGAAAACCTTACCTTTGAAGCCATTACAGGCACAGTCTCCGCAGCTCGCTAAAGCAATTTCGCTCTTCGCCGATAAAACCTCTATACCACCGGAGGTTTCACTTGGCCCTTTCATCTCGATTGTCCCGTTCGCTTCTTCTCCTTGGCAGTTTTGTCCTTGGCGTCGCTACAGTCTTTGCCGGCAGTGTTCATCGAGCCGTCGTCAGCCGCGTTGCGCCCACATATCCTGAGCTCGCCCGCCGCATGCATGTCGGCGGAACTGTTGTTCTGCTGGTCACGGTCCAGCCTGACGGTTCCGTCTCCAGGAGCAAAGTTGAGTCTGGCCATCCGCTGCTAACCGCCGCCGCGCAGGATGCCGTCAAGCGGTGGCACTTCGAGCCCGGTCCCGATGCCTTTGAATCGGAGATCGCCGTCAACTTCAAGACCGACGGGCAATAGAGCCAATTGAACAGCTCGGCACCTCTACCTACTGGCAACCTACTGCACAGAGAAGGACCTCATGAAACTTGAATCCAAGCTCGGCCTCAGCACTGGCTTTCTTATTCTGGCCATGCTGCTCAGCGCCTACACAGCGCACCTTCGTGTCGCGGAGGCCAACCGGCTCTCCAGCGTCATCACCAGCAATCGTCTTCCCATCATCATGGCAAGCCGCGACGTTGATTCGCACTTGACGCGCACTATCAGCGGCCTTGAGTCGTATATGCTCTTCGGCCTCGATCCGGCTACTTCGGCCAGCTTCCGGCAGGCACGTAAACAGCAGTTTGCTATGGCAGAAGCAGCAGTCGCCAAGCTGCGCCAGGACAGCGCCCACTTCGACCTCGGCGCCGACGCCTCGCGCCTCGACATGATTGAGTCCGGCCTGGCCCGGCTGAAGCCGCTTGAAGACAAGGTAGAAGAGCTAAATGAGACTCACTCCTCGCAGGGCACAGCAGGCGCATACGATACTCTGCAAAACCAGATTCTGCCGCTGGAAAAATCGCTCTTCACTACCGTCACCGATCTGGCGCAGTCACAGATGACGCAAACCAACCAGGAGCTCGTTCGCCTGCGTGCCGCCAACCGCTCCACCCTGATTACGCTCTGGCTTGCAACCATTCTGGGCGCAATCGTCGGTGGCGTAATCTCTACAATTCTTGCACGGCGTATTACGCGTGGTGTCGATCTGGTTGCAGAGCGAGCCAATGCAATTGCGTCGGGTGACCTGACCGGCGAGATATTAAATCTCGACAGTAAAGACCAGATTGGCTCGCTGGCAAGAGCTATGCAACAGATGCAATCCAGCCTGAGCAGCATCATCGGGACTGTTGTGCAGACATCAGGCACACTCACCGGCAATGCCGCCTCCATGCGCACGGCGAGCGATCAGATTCATCGTCGCATCGACCAGCAGAGCCAGCAGACACAACAGGCTGCCACAGCTATGCAGGAGATGTCTGCGTCCATTGCCGAAGTTTCCCGGCACACGCAGTCGGCTGCCGAAACTGCGCGTAACGCCGCGCAAACAGCGCGTGACGGCGGCGATATCGTCAAGCAGGTGCTTGGCTCAATGCGCTCCATCGCTACAGCCGTCAGCGAAACATCAACCACTGTCACCATGCTCGGCGACGACTCCAAACGCATCAGCCAGATCGTCACCGTCATCGACGAGATCGCACGCAAGACCAACCTACTGGCCCTGAACGCCGCGATTGAGGCAGCACGGGCCGGCGATCACGGACGCGGCTTTGCCGTGGTCGCAGGCGAAGTGCGTCGCCTCGCCGAAAGCACAGCACAGGCGACAGGTGAAATCGCAACCATGATTCAGGAGATACAGGACCGTACACGGACTGCCATCGCCAGCATGGAAAGCGGAACCGGCACGGTAGAAAAGGGCGTCGTTACCACCAATCAGGCGGGCGAAGCTCTTGAACGCATCATCGGCATGGCCGAGCAGGTAGACCGCATGATCGCCCAGATCGCCATCGCTACCTCGCAGCAGACGGCCGCCGCCGACCAGTCCAGCGCCAGCCTTGATGCCATCTACTCGCTCAGCCATGAAAACCTGACCGAGATGGCCACGACAGCCGAGGGCATCGAATCACTCCGCTCCACCGCAGTTGCGCTCGAACAGCAGGTTGATCGCTTCCGGCTGCAATCTGCCCCCGATGCAAGATTGGTTCGCCAACATAAGGCAACGGAGATGCATACCGCTACCTCGCTTCAGCCAGCATAAAGCTATGCCCTCAACAAAGAATGGCCCGCGCAATGCGGGCCATTCTTATTTATTCCATACACTCCAAGCACGTCATCTCGACTGGAGCGACGGACGGTATTATCGTCCGTCGTGGAGTGGAGAGCCCCCGGTATTGGCCTTTGCTTTCCATTGGTCACGTCCAGAGATGTCTGGCGGTGCCTCAGAATATCTGGAAGTTAACCTCTATATTCAGCTCGACCAGCACTGGCTTACCGTTTTCCATCGCCGGTTTGAATCTCCACTGTTTCACCGCTTCAACGGCCTTCTGGTCCAGCCCCATGCCAATTCCGCGGACGACGTGGACATGGCTCGGAATACCATTCTGGTCGATCCACAGTCCCACCAGAACATTGCCGGCGACCTTGGCCTTACGGGCCTCTTCAGAAAACTCCGGTTCAACCGAGTAGATTACCTGCGGCGGAGAAACTCCTCCGCCTACATGTCTCGGGCCTCCGCCAGTATTTCCGCCCGATCCTGGCCCCAGGCCGCTGCCGCTCCCTGAGCCGAGTCCAGTTCCGCTGCCATTTCCCATCGACATGCCAACCAGCGGCGAGTTCGCCACGCCAAGCTGCGGAATGCTGCTGGCCATGTGAACGTCCTTTTGAACTTCGATGGTGGGCTGAATATTAATCTTTGGCTGCTGCAGCGGTGGCGCCTTCGGGGGAACAATCTGATGCTCCGCAAACTTCGGCGGCGTTCCTTTCGTCACCGGAGTTGGCCCCTTCTGGCCTCCGCCTCCACCCATCGTATGCGCTTTGATCGGTGCCATTGGCGGAATCTCAACCGCGGTCAACTGTGGCACCTTCACCGGGGCCGCAAACTTAACCTTCTTCGCAATCAAAAAAGCGATGAGCAGAATCACCAGCCCATGCAGCAGAATGGCGATTCCCGTAGAGGTGGGGTCGCGCTTCACCTTCATGCGATCGACAACCGCAATCGGTTGCGATTCCAACTGCAGCGGCGGCAGCTTGGGCGGGAAGAAGACATCACGCGCGCTGCTCCATAGCGAGGCGAAGACGCCCTCTTCTTCGATAATCAAATCGCTTTCCACCGGCTTCGATTCAAGCTGCAGCGGCGCTTCCCTTTTGCTGAATACGTCTCGCAGGTTCGAGAACAGCGAAGCCCACATTGACCCTTCGGTCTCTTCATTCAGGTGCGGCTCGTCCCCGGGCCGGAGCGTCGGACCCTTCTGGTTGGGGTCGATCTCTGGCGGTGGTGTTAAAACAGTGTTGGCCATAAAGCTGCTTCGCCTCGGTGACGGAAGGTTGCGGCCTCCGCCTTTCCTTACTCGAAAATCGCGCGCCCTTCTTTCTGACTACATTCCCGGTCTCACGCCGGTTTCTTTGTCTCCGCAGCGCACGGCGCCTGGCTCCAGAAACATTCTACAAAGATTAACCTGCCAACGCTCGTTCCATTGGACGAACCTTGTCCGTAGAATGTCTCGCCCGCACCTGATCGGTCACCCCGCGCCCGGTACAATAAAAGTCTGGACCGAAATATTAAGTTAAATATTCAGCACTTTAAACCGGTGCCAGCAACCCCACAAGAGGAACGAATGCCGGAAGTCTCTGATTCCAAGTCCACAGCAGAACAGGCGCCCAAGCCGCTCAAATCGACGTTGAATCTGCCCCAGACCACCTTCGCCATGAAGGCCAACCTGCCCACGAACGAGCCATTGCGCCTGGCCGAGTGGCAGCGGCAGGACCTCTACGGCCAGATTCGTTCCGCCCGTGCCGGTTCGCCCAAATACATCCTGCACGACGGTCCTCCTTACGCCAATGGGGCCATTCACCTGGGCCATGCGCTCAACAAGTGCATCAAGGACTTCGTGGTCAAAACCAGGACCATGGCCGGCTTCGATGCTCCCTATGTTCCCGGCTGGGACTGCCACGGCTTGCCCATCGAGATTAAGGTTGATGAGCAGCTCGGCCGCAAAAAGCTGGAGATGGATCCCATCGCCGTTCGCAAGGCCTGCCGCGACTACGCGCAGAAGTATGTTGACCTGCAGCGCAGCCAGTTCGAGCGCATCGGCGTCTTCGGCCGCTGGAATAAGCCTTACCTCACGATGTCGCTTGACTACGAGGCCAGCATCGCCGAAACCTTCTATGACTTCTTCGAGAAGGGCTTTGTCTACAAAGGACTCAAGCCGGTCTACTGGTGCATCCACGACCGCACCGCGCTCGCGGAAGCCGAGGTCGAGTACGAGCAGCACACCAGCCCCAGCGTCTACGTTCGCTACAAACTGACCAGCGACCCCGCCAGCATCGCTCCCGAACTGGGTGAAGCACCACAGATCTACACCATCATTTGGACCACTACTCCCTGGACACTTCCCGCCTCGCTTGCCGTAGCCTTCAATCCGGAACTCGACTACATTGCCCTGCAAAACACCGACGGCAATGTTTACATTGTGCTCGCAGAGCTGGCTGAAGCCGTCAAGGCCGCCTGCAACCTTCCCAATGCAACCGAAGTCGCCCGCTTCAAAGGTTCCGCCCTCGAACACACCACTTTCCAGCATCCATTTCTTGATCGCCAGGTCCTCGGCGTTACTGCCGATTACGTCACTGCCGAGCAAGGCACCGGAGCCGTCCACACCGCGCCCGCCCACGGCGTCGACGACTTCTACACCGGCAAGCGCTACGACCTGCCCGAGGTCCAGTACGTGGACAACGCGGGCAAGCAGCGCCATACCGACATGCACGGCGGCCAGCCGGGACTTCCCTATCAGGACCTCACCGTCTTCAAGTCAAACTCGGTCATCATCGAATTGCTGAAAGAAAAGGGCGCGTTGCTGAGCGCCACCAGCTTCGAACACTCCTACCCGCACTGCTGGCGCTGCCACAACCCGGTCATCGTTCGCGCCACCGAGCAGTGGTTCATCGGCATGGAAACGCCGATGCGCACGCCCGAAGGAAACGAGACCACCTTCCGCCAGCGCGCGCTCGACGCCATCAAGACCGTTGTCTGGGACCCGGCCTGGGGCGAAGAGCGCATCTCTAACATGATCGCCACGCGGCCCGACTGGTGCATCTCGCGCCAGCGCATCTGGGGAGTTCCCATCGCTGTATTCCTGTGCGAAAAGTGCGGCGCGCCGCTGAACGATAAGGCGATCAACAAATCCGTCGTCGAGCTCTTCCGCAAAGAAGGCGCAGATGCCTGGTACACGCACGATGTCTCTTCGCTGTTGCCGAAAGGAACGAAGTGCGCCTGCGGCCACACCGAATTTCGCAAGGAGATGGACATCCTCGACGTCTGGTTCGAGTCCGGCGCAAGCTGGCATGCTGTGCTCGACGTAGAGCCGGAGCTGCACTGGCCTGCCGATCTCTACACCGAGGGCGGCGATCAACACCGCGGCTGGTTCCACTCTTCTCTGCTTACGTCGGTCGCTGTGCGCGACAAAGCCCCCTACAAGATGGTCGCCACCTCCGGCTGGACGCTCGACGAGCAGGGCCGTGCCTTCTCGAAGTCGCTCGGCAATGGCGTCGATCCAGTAGACATCGCCAAGCGCCTCGGCGGCGAGATCGTCCGCCTCTGGGTCGCTTCCGTCGACTTCCGCGAAGACGTTGCCGCCAGCGAAAACCTAATGCAGCGCGTCAGCGACAACTATCGCAAACTGCGCAACACGCTGCGCTTCCTGCTCGGCAACCTGCACGACTTCGACCCGGCAATCAACGCTCGCGAGTTTGCACAACTGGAGCCTTTAGACCAGTACATCCTCGCGCGCTGCGCTGAACTGACGACAAAGATCCGCGCTGCCTACGATGACTTCGAGTTCCACCGCGCTTATCACGCGCTCAACGAGTTCGTGAACACCGACCTCAGCGCGCTCTACCTCGATGTCATCAAGGACCGCCTCTACACCTTTGCGCCCAACCACCCCGCCCGGCGCAGCGCGCAAACGGCGCTGTGGCGCATCGCCGAGGCCCTCACCCGCCTCATCGCGCCCATCCTTAGCTTCACCGCGGACGAGGTCTGGCAGCTTCTGCCCAAGGTCGAAGGCCGCAAGTCGAGCGTGCACGTTGCACTCTTCCCCGACATCGCCGATATCGTTCCCGGCAATGTCAGCCATATCGAAGAAGACTGGGAAAAGCTGCTTGCCGTGCGCGACACCGTCCTCATCTCGCTCGAAGCCGCCCGCCGCGAAAAGCTGGTCGGCAAGGGCCTCGATGCCAAGGTGCGGATCGAAGCCAGCGAACCGCTCTTCTCTCTGCTCACCCGCTACGACTCCAGCCTCAAGGAGTTGTTCAACACCTCGCAGGTCGAACTGGTCCACGTCGAACACACCGACTCCGAGCCGCGCATCACCACGCTTGCCGCCGACGGAACAAAATGCGAGCGCTGCTGGAACTACACCACCGACGTTGGCAACGACCCGCGCTTTCCCACCGTCTGCCTGCGCTGCGCCGAGGCGCTCGATGCCATCGAATATCGTTCATATTCCGCAGCAACGGAGCAGAAATAGAGGGCCAAAGGCCCGACTCATACCAGCCTGAGGCGCAAGCCCCAGGTTCGAACGATAAATAACCAGAGGGCTGAAAGCCCGACTCATAGATTCCCAAGAGCCTCAAAATGACCACGACCACCCCCCTTTCCACCGGCCAGCACAAGACTTCAGACAAGCGCCCGCTCCTGCTTCTGCTCGCCGCGCTGGTCGTCGTCGCCGACCGCCTGAGCAAGCTCTGGATTGTCCACCACATCAATCCCGGCTACGCCATTACGGTCATCCCCGGAGTCTTCCGGCTGACGCACGTGCTCAACACCGGCGCGGCATTCTCGCTCTTCGAATCGTTCTCGCCCATCGTTGTGCGCGACAGCCTGGTGGCGTTCTCGATCATCGCCATCCTCATCGTCCTGGCGATGCTGTGGCGCGTGGGCCGCGAACTGTCGCTCACCGGCATCGCGCTGGCGCTCATCCTCGGCGGGGCCGCCGGAAACCTCTACGACCGCCTCCGCTTCTCCCACGTCGTCGACTTCCTCGAGGTCCACATCGTCCACTACCACTGGCCCGACTTCAACATCGCCGATAGCTGCATCGTCATCGGCGCCTGCCTGCTGCTGATCGAAATCTTTCGCCCGCAGTCGCAAAGCTGACGCACACATACCGATTCAACCTTCCACTCGCCAATGAAGTGTCGGCATTTACTGAAAGCTCATGTTTTCTCGCGCGAGGTGTACCCGCATATTGAAGTGACCTTAGGAATGGAATACCCTCTGCATTGTGCGGAGGCTTCGATGGCTCGTTCCGAAGGTGGTCAGTCCTGGATATATCTATCGAAGATGATGGTGCGCGGCACAAGGATGCGACTTTGCATCGTGTGGGTGGCAATCTGTTTGAGTGCAGCGGCATTAACAGCACAGGATAAATCGGCGCCCGTGGCTGCGATGCCAACTCTCCATGTATACGAAAGCCTTTTGCAGGTTCCAGTGCTGGTATTGCGGCCGAATGGCGACCGGATAAAGACACCGATCTTGAATGCACGATTTTCGGTGAGTCTCGACTCTGGACCATGGTTTCGTGCGACGCATGTACGTCAGGAGGGAGACGATCCAATAACGCTTTCCATCCTGCTGGATACAAATGGCGATGGAGGGTTGCTGATGTCGAAGATGGCCGAGGCAATTGCAGGTCTGTCGCCGAAGTCATTGGGGCCGCAAGATCATGTCTCGGTATATGCGCTGGGCTGCTCTTTGATTAGCGGAGCGAGTGACTTTTCCGGCAGATTCGGCAGCGTTGAAGCGGGCTGTAGATGGAGTATTACCCTCGCGGGCCGAGAGGAACAGCAAGAAGCATGTTCGCGAAGAGGCTGATAGCAATTGCAAGCAGAAGG
>DASRSR010000024.1:0-23948 GCA_035656355.1 Edaphobacter sp. | reverse complement strand
AGGAACAGCAGACTCATCTCCTCGGCCACTTTTACCTGCGCGTGATATCCAAGCGACTCCAGTTCGCCACTTCTCTTGACCAGCGCTGTTTCCAACTCATCGGCATGCTCAATCGCATATCGCAACGTCTTAATACCGAGGGCATGAAACTCGCGCGAAGACGCATCCATCACAATCAGTCCCTGGGCCGCAAACAGATGCGCCATTAATCGCGCAAACGCACGCCCCATCGTCTCCCCCGGAGCGTAAAACTCGCGCAGCTTCTCCCACACCGGCGCAAACTCCAGCAGCCCGCCCGCCTGCTCAAGCACCTGTTCGATCTCAGAATTCAGCGCGATCCCGCCAACCTCCACTGGAGCGCCGGCTTTCATCCCGGAGTGCAGAACTTCAACGCTCGTCTTGGTCAACAGCGCCGCCTGGTCCACCTCTGCAAAATCATGGTCTTCTGTCGCCAGCCAGAACACTGGAACATGCTCCACACCGGAAGCCTTCGTCGCTTGCCTGGCTCGCGCTATCGCCGTCGATGCCTTCAGAAAAGTGAGTAACGGGCCACCAAACAGCCCCACCTGTTGTCCGGTCACTACTGCCCGTGCGCCCTGACGTAGTTTTTCGATATTCGCCAGCGCCGCCTCGCCTGCTCCAAACTCCCGGCTCTGCTGCGCAAGCGCATCTGCCAGCCGACCCGCATCGGCTACGGCAATTTTCTCCTGCGAGCGCATCCACTTTCCCGCAAAAGGCTCAGCGCCATACCAGCGCCGCACTGCTGCATCCGCCGTGCTGTCGGCCATCGCAAGATAGTCGCGATACAGCCGCGACACATGCGGAAACACCGAAATCGGATAACACTCAACGCTCATCGCAGACTCTATTCCTTACACGAATCCGGCCCCGTCTGGAATCCGGTCGCCATAACCACCTTACTATCTCCATTCAACCGTTGGATGCCTGTCGAACGATTCTCGATGCAGGATGATACCGTAAGTTTATGGCCACTCTGACCAAAAGACCCCGTACCGCCACCGCAAAAGCGTCCGCGAAGAAGTCTCCAGCGAGACCCGAAACAAAACGTTCTGCAGCCGCCAAACCTCAAAAGGCCGCCAAAAAGGCCGTCTTGCTCTCTTCAAAGCTGTCTTATAAAGGCAAGGTCTTCTCCGTTTACACCGATAAGGTCATCGAGCCCGGCTGTCTCACCCCGAACACTCGCGACGTTGTCCGTCATAACGGCTCTATCGTCGTCCTTGCTGTCGATGAAGCTGCCAACCCCTCCGACCCCGACATAATCCTCATCCGCCAGTACCGCCACGCCGCCGGCCAGTTTTTACTCGAGCTTCCCGCTGGCCGCATTGAACCTGGCGAAGCTCCTCTCGCCGCGGCCAAGCGTGAGATGATCGAAGAAACGGGCTTCCGTGCGAAACGCTGGACACTGCTCACGCAGTACTACGCCAGCCCCGGCTTCCTCGGCGAGTCTATGCAAACCTATCTCGCTCGCGATATTCATCAGGGTAGTTCAAACCCTGAAGAGGATGAGCATATTGAGATCGTCCGTACCCCCCTCTCAAAGGCACTCGCTCTTATTGCAGCCAACAAGATCCATGACGGCAAAACCCTGATTGGAGTCTCACTTTATGCTGCCGCGCGCCGCGAAGGCCGCCTCTAAAACCAGCTAAGCTGAATGCCATGAAGACTGCATAACCTTACGCAGCCTTCATGGTTTTTAATAAGAGAAACCTCCTCGATCATTGCTGAATTTCATGAGGTAAAAAACTCCCACTTGCCGGAAAACTTTACACAGAAAACTCGCTGCTCAACTCCTGCGTCACATGCTCAATAGACTGCGACATCGCATCGGTTCTATAGAGGAGTTGAATCAAGTGGCACAATATAAAGGCATCGTAAAGTGGTTCAATAACGCAAAGGGCTACGGCTTTCTCGGACGTGACGGTGGACCCGACGTCTTCGTCCACTACAGCTCCATCCAGCGGGAAGGCTACAAGAGCCTTAAAGAAGGCGATGAAGTAGAGTTCGACATTATTCAAGGCACCAAAGGCCCACAGGCCGACCAGGTCTTTCGTCTCAAGGAAGGTATCCCCGCTCACGGAACACACAGTACCTCTCATAGTGCTGGCGCGGACTCCCTCATGCCGACCGGATCATGATGCATACTGGTGGAACTGCTGGTCTTTGATGTACCGGCCTTCGCCTCATGGATAATATCGCTATCGCACGCCTGCTTGACGAGACTGCTGCTCTGCTTGAAATTGATGCAGCAGACCCGTTCCGCATTCGTTCCTATCGTCGTGCCGCTGAAGCGGTTGAGCAACAAACCACACAGCTTGTAACCCTTGTCGCTGAGCCGAAGCAGCTTCTCGCTATTCCTGGCATTGGGAAAGGCATGGCCGCCAACATCGTTGAGCTGGTCAACACCGGCACCATGCCTTTGCGTGAAGAGCTTCTACTCAGATACAAGCCCTCTATGCTTGAGCTTCTGCGCCTCCCCGGCATGGGACCAAAGACGGTTGCGCTTGTCTGGTCTGCGCTTCAGGTCGCCGACATCGACGCCCTTGAAGAAGCGGCAAAGGCCGGACATCTCAACAAGCTACCGCGCATGGGCGAGAAGTTTACCGCCAAGCTGCTCAAGGGAATTGAAGATTACCGCAAGAACTCAAGCCGCTTTCGAATCGACCAGGCCCAGGATCATGCCGAGAGAATCTCCAGCCTCATCCGCGCTTTCCCCGGTATTGAGACCATCACCCCTGCCGGTTCACTGCGCCGCGGACGCGAAACGGTCGGCGACCTCGATCTACTCGTCACCGGTCCCGCCTGTGAGCCTGACGTTGTCTCCGCTGCCGTTGAGCACGTCGCCTCCCTTCCACTGATCGATAAGCTCATCGCCAAAGGTCAGAACAAAGTTTCCTTCACGCTGCGCAATAATTTGCAGGTCGATGTCCGCCTGCTTCCCCGTGCCAGCTACGGCGCAGCTCTGCAATACTTCACCGGCAGCAAGATGCATAACGTGGCTCTGCGTCAGCGAGCCATTAAGCGTGGTCTTACCCTCAGCGAATATGCTTTGCTCCGCCTCGAAGACAATAAGATCGTAGCGGCTGCCAGCGAAGAAGAGATCTACAACGCTCTCGATCTCGACTACATCCCACCCGAGCTCCGCGAAAATTGCGGTGAGCTCGAAGCTGCCGCTAACCATACCCTGCCCGTCCTCATTAACCTGGGTGATATTCGCGGCGACCTGCACATGCACACCGAGGCAACCGATGGCCGCGATACTATCCGCCAAATGGCCGAAGCCGCCCTCGCCCGCGGCCTTGCCTATATCGCCATCACCGATCACAGCAAAAATCTCGCCATGACCAACGGCCTTGACGATCAACGTGCGCTCGCTCACATCAAGCGAATACGTGAAGTTGATGCCGAAATGGAAGGCCGCATCCGCATTCTGCCCGGCATCGAAGTCGACATCCTCGCCGATGGCCAGCTTGACCTCGACGACAGCACGCTCGCCCAGATGGAGATCGTCGTCGCCAGCGTCCATAGCCGCTTCGACCAGCCTATCGAACAGATGACCGAGCGCATTCTCCGCGCCATCGAGAATCCCCATACCCGCATCCTCGGCCACCCCACCGGGCGCAAGGTGCTCAAGCGCGATGCTTACGCCGTCCACATCGACCAGATCCTCAAACGTGCTGCACAGCTTGGTGTGGCCGTCGAACATAACGCCTCACCCGCACGTGCCGATCTTCACGACCTGAATCTTCGACTGGCAAAGCAGCACGGCTGCAAAATTGTTGTAGACACAGACGCGCACGCCACCGAAGAGCTCGATCAGATGAAGTTCGGCATCACTCAACTACGTCGCGCCTGGCTAAGCAAAGACGATGTGCTCAACACGCAGCCCACTGCCGACTCTCTGCTCTCCCACCTCCGCCCAAAACCATAACTGGAAACTACATTAGCTCCGATGGAAGCACCCAATTCTCCCGCATCATCCTGGGCGTAGCAAAAAAACCTGCATTCGTTTTGGAGGTTAGTAAAGCAGCGAAAGCTCCTAAGCCCCTTGTTTTTGCTGTCATCCTTCCGCGACCAGCTTGCTGGCAGGGTGAGAAGCGGGAGGATGACAACAAAGAAGGCTGATCGGCAGAAGGCTCACCAAAGCAAGCTCGTTGTATTGAACCTATATGCCGAAGTTGACGCTTTCGATGCCGAGGAATTCGGCGGATGCACCCAGCTCTTCTTCAATGCGGAGGAGTTGATTGTATTTGGCGATGCGGTCGGTGCGGCTGGCTGAGCCGGTCTTGATCTGTCCGGCGCTGGTGCCAACGGCGAGGTCGGCGATGAAGGTGTCTTCGGTTTCGCCGGAGCGGTGGCTGATGATGCTGGTGTAGCCGTAGCGACGGGCGAGCTCGATGGCCTCCAGGGTTTCGGTCACGGTGCCGATCTGGTTGACCTTGATGAGAATGGAGTTGGCGACCTTCTGCTCGATTCCCTGCTGGAGGCGCGTGGTGTTGGTGACGAAGAGATCGTCGCCGACGAGCTGCACTTTGCCACCAATGTTCTTTGTCAACAGCTTCCATCCTTCCCAGTCGTCTTCGGCAAGGCCATCTTCGATGGAGACGATGGGATAGCGCTGCGCCCAGTCCTGCCAATAGGCGGCCATCTGCTCGGAGGTAAGCTCGCGCTTGTCGGACTTTTTGAAGACGTACTTCCCTGTTTCTTTGTTAAAGAACTCGCTGGAGGCGGGGTCAAGCGCGATGGCGATCTGTTCGCCGGGAGAATAGCCAGCGAGCTGAATGGCTTCGAGGATGAGGTCGAGGGCTTCTTCGTTGGACTTGAGATTGGGAGCGAAACCGCCTTCATCGCCGACGGCGGTGTTGTAGCCCTTTTTCTTGAGCACACCTTTGAGGGTGTGGAAGACTTCGGTGCCCCAGCGCAGCGCGTCGGAGAAGGTTTCGGCGCCGACGGGCATGACCATGAACTCCTGGAAATCGACGTTGGAATCGGCGTGGGAGCCGCCGTTGAGAATGTTCATCATCGGCGTGGGCAGAACGCAGGCGTTGACGCCGCCGAGGTAGCGATAGAGCGGGAGCTTGAGAGCTTCGGCCGAGGCGCGCGCGCAGGCCATGGAGACGGCGAGGATGGCGTTAGCGCCGAGCTTGCTCTTGTTTTCGGTGCCGTCGATCTGAATCATGGTGGCGTCGATGAGGCGCTGATTGCTGGCGTCCATGCCGGTAAGCTCGGGGGCGAGGATGCTTTCAACGTTCTCGACGGCATTGAGGACGCCTTTGCCGAGATAGTGCTCCTTGTCTCCGTCGCGAAGCTCAACGGCTTCGTGCTCTCCGGTGGAGGCTCCGCTGGGAACTGCGGCGCGGCCTTTGGCTCCGCCGTCGAGGATGACGTCGGCTTCTACGGTGGGGTTTCCGCGGGAGTCAAGAATTTCGCGCGCGTGAATAGAGACGATCTCGGTCATGTTTCTCCTAAGGTTTGAATTTTGGCAGTATTGGGCGACGACGCGGTGCGTCAGACGCTCGTTCAACTTTGGTCGACGATCGACGCGAACGGCAGCCCCGCCGGTGGCGGCGATGGTCTGAACCAGGTCTGCGTCGGAAGAGCTCACTGAGTGGATTTTAGATTATTTTCGGGTTCGTGTTGGGATGCTGGGCGGTCTTACAGAGAGGCTTAACGCCGGTTTACACCGATGGGCACCGCGGATGAGCACGGATTAAAGACAATCGGGCCTTCGCTTCGCTCAGGATGACGACATTTGTGAGTGGTAGTAGCAGGTTCGATTCCCTTTCGCCAGATTTGCTGTTACGGAACATCGTATGCCTCTAACCTTCTGATTAATGGTTCTGTCTAATAGCCTGGGCCATTAAGTAAGTGTTTTGAGGATCTAGCCATGAAGCTACCCATTGCGACTGTCGCTCTCGTTTTTGTCACGATTCCCCTTGTAGCGCAGGAGGCGCGGACCGGTGTTTCCACGCCACCGCAGACAGAGATTACAACGAGTGAGGATGCTGCGCCGGCTCTGAAGCCGCGCACACCGGAGGCGAAGCCTTCGGCGGCTGTGCCCGCGCCGGAGAACAAGGTGGTCTACGGCTCCTATGTTCCATACGAAAAGCCGGGGGCTCAGACTGCGGCTACGGCAGCGGCGGCGACACCGGTAAAGGCAGCTCCGTTTGATCCAGATGCAAATATCGTAACCACGACGGTTTCGGATGACGCGGAGATGGCGGATGCCGACACTTCAACCGTGGATGGGGAGATTGTAACCAGCGTTCCGGAAAAGGAAGGCGAGTTGCGCCAGGCGACTCTGCTGAAGGCAAAGATGAACGAGAGTCTTTCCACGGCGAGCACGCTGGAAGGGGCGAAGTTTACAGCATCGCTGACGCAGCCTGTGATTCGACAGGGACGCGTGATTTTGCCGATTGGCTCGGTGATTGAAGGGCGCGTGACCGAGATTCGCAGCGGACGGCGCATCTCGGGCAGAGCGGCGATTCATCTGGAGCCGAAAGATATTTTGTTGCCGGATGGAACGCGCTATGAGATGCACGCGCAATTGATCGACACCAATCAGAGCGACCAGAGCACCGTAGATTCAGAAGGCACTCTGTTGCGGCGCGATCATCCGAAGAAGACGCTGGCCGCGATGTCGGTTGCGACCGGCGGTGCGGCGGCAGCAGGCGCGGTGGTTGGCGGAGGAGTTGGAGCGCTGATTGGTGCTGGAATTGGAGCGGGAGCCAGCACAGTGCTCTGGCTGAAGGAAGATCGCCAGGAGGCGCTGCCAAAGGATTCACGCCTGACTTTCAGCCTGACCAGTCCGATGATTCTGAAGGCGGCAGAGAATACGCAGACGGTTAGCAGTGTCGCCGCTCCTGTGCATACGACCACCGTACCGGCGGCTCCGGCCTATAACGCGGTGGCGACAGTGCCGACGAATTAGGTTCTTCGCTACACACGAATAACGCAGGACTCAACCTGGTATTTCTACCCGACGCTTGCCGCCCTAGTCTCTTACCTGGGCGAGCAGGCGTTTCCAGTTTTTCTGGTTGCGGCGATAGCTCTTTTTCAGATCGTCGAGGATGCGCTCAAAGTCGTTATGTCCGCTGAGCTTGCGCCATGCGGGATTTTTGCTGAACCACGGATAGTTTTCGTTGCCGAGATAGATGGCACGACGCAGCCAGTGGAGAGCTTCAGACTCATCTCCTTCGACGGCGAAGTAGGTGGCGAGCCGGTAAGCCATTTCGCTGTCGGCTTCGGCGGCAGAGAGCGTTTCGTCAAGGATAAAGCTGGCGGCCTTTTCGCGCTGGCCAAGCTGGACGTAGCAGAGAGCAATGGTTGGAAAGACGATTCGCAATGACGCATCATCGCGAATGACGGCTTCGAGTGTCTCGATGGCGCGAGGAAGATCGCCGGTACGCATCTGCTGATAGCCGAGAGAGATGCGCAGCAGGGGCTGCTTCGGTTCGAGGGTAAGGCCTTTCTGTATCTCGTCGGCAGCCAGCTCCAACTGATTCTGATAATGGTAGACGCGGGCACGATGGTTGTAGATCATCGCAGCGTTTGCGGGATTCATGCGCAGCGATGCATTGAACTGATCGAGCGCCTCTTCGTACATTCCATCGATCCGCAGCGTGATGCCGGCGACCAGATGGACGTTCCAGTCGTTCCCTGCGGTCTGGAGCAGATGCTCGATGCCATGACGAGCAGATTCTTTTTCGCCGCGAGAGAGCAGCATGTAGACGCGGTAGAGGTTGGCTTCGACGGAACGCGGGTCGATGGCCAGCGCCTTGTCGAAGGCTCGGCGCGCTTCGAGCACATGCACCTGCCCTCCAAGCGCATTGCGCGCATATTGCAGATGAGCGATGCCGAGGCCCGACCAGCCGGGAGCGTAGCGCTCGTCATGCGTAACGACGGACTCGAAGAGCTCGCGGGCGCGTTCGAGATCGCTGAGGCTTCCAGTGCGGGTCATGAAGGACGAGAGCAGCGCACGTGCCTGAAGATAGTTCTCAGAGAGGTCTTCGGCGAGCGGCGTAACGCGGTGTCCTTCGTGCGGTTTTTGCAGGTCGCCGAATCCCTGCAAGGTGCTGAAGACTTCGTTGCATATCTCGGACTGAATGGAGACGAGATCGAAGGAAGCGACATTGATGGAGCCGCCAGCGCGGACGCTTTGACTGGGAACGTCGAGAAGCTGCCAGTTAAGATCGAAGCCTTTGTCGGAACGAAGAAAGTTTCCGGCAAGAACAAAGTGGACCAGCAGCTTTTGGCCGATTGTGAGCGGATCGGACTGCTGAGTCGCAACGTTCATCAGCGAACTGGAGGGCCGCACGACGAGGGAAGGCATACGGGCGAGGCGCGCGGCGATAGCATCGGCAAGCGCATAACCGTAGAGCGGAGCGACCTCTGCGGGGCCGTAGTTGATGAATGGAAGAACGACGATCGTGTTTTGGGTGCTGACCTCGGCGGGCGTCGATTCGCGGAAGCGCTCGGCGAGCATGGAGAGCAGGCCGGTGGTGCGCTTCTCTTCTTCCGGGCCTTCACTTGAGCTGAGATTGAGCTGCCCCTGCGAAGGCAGGGTCATCGAATCGCCTGGCAAAAGAACAGAGTCGAGCTGCATGGCCATCATGATGGTCTTGAGGGCTTCGCGCACCTCCGCCGCAGAGGCAAAGCGCGCGGCAGGTTGTTTCTCGAGGCAGCGGAAGATCACGCTCTCCAACTCGACAGGAAGGTGCGGAGCGATCTCGCGAATGGAAGGCGGATCGGCAAACTGGATGGCGCGAATGCTCTGGAAGTCTGGAGCATCGGGCCGATGGAAGGGATGGCGGCCAGTGGCAAGCTCGTAGAGAATGAGGCCAAAGGCGAAGATGTCGGACTGCACGCTGGACTGGCCAGTGACGAACTGCTCCGGCGCCATGTAGGCAATGGTGCCGCCACGGGCCGTATAAGTTGCGCCAAAGCCGGGAGGATTGCGCTGACTGGCCGGGCCGGAGGGATCAAACTCGGTTTTATCGCGGGCGAGGCGGCGTGCAAGGCCGAAGTCGAGAATTTTGATGAGACCGCCATCGGTCAACATAACGTTGGCAGGCTTGAGATCGCGGTGAAAGATTCCGAGATTATGTGCGGCAGAGAGACCGTCGGCGATCTGAATTCCGGCGGAGAGCGTAAGTTGCAGGCTCGCGGGGCCTTCGGAGATAAGCTTGTCCAGGGACTTGCCCGGAATGTACTGCATGACGATGTAGGCTTCTTCGCCGCCTTCGGAATCTGCGGGCGCGATGCCGACTTCGTAGATGGCGCAGACGTTGGGATGGTCGATGGCCGAGGCGAGGCGCGCTTCTCGAAGCTGAGTGGTGCGTATCTGTTCTGTGGTGAGGTTGCCACGCTTGAGCAGCTTGAGCACCACCGGACGCTGCAGAAGAGTATCGTTGGCGAGATAAACGACGCCACTGCCGCCCGCGCCGATCTTGCGGACGAATTCGTATTGCTCGATGACGCGTCGCTTCATGGGTTAATTATCGCAAGTTTGAGAAACTTGGATGATTTGGAAGCAGAAAAGGCCTAACACCGATTTGCGCCGATAGGCACCGATTTCAGGACGTCTCCATCCGAATGTCTATGCGTGGACTTTAAACAATAAGATTTCCTCCGCTGCGCTACGGAATGACAATGCAAAACAAATTCAGGCATTACAGATAATCGAAGAGATTATTTTTTCCTATGGCGCTCATGACGCTCATCAATGCCTGGCGCTGCGTTTCGGCGGATTTGAGGCTGGTGGCGATGGATACAGGATCAGCAGAGATGAGCGCTGACTGCTGCACCTTGAGCTGGGCCTCTTCGGTCTGTGCATAGGTACTGGTTGCCTGCATTCTGCTGAGTGAGCCGTCGAGAAGACTGCGCTGCGCGGAGACCTGTGCAAGGGCTGTGGAGAGCGCACCGGCATCGGCAACCGAGGAGGCCGCCGCTGTCGGGCCGGAGAAGTCGGCGATCAACTGGTTGAGCGCGCCGAAGACGCCGGAGCTGCCAGTTCCGAAGACATCTGGGCCGATGAGGTTGGTCTGGATCTTCTGTCCGCTGGGAGTTTCCACGTAACGCAAATTGGAGTCACCTGTATAGGTAACGGTTGCCGGAGTCGTGGAGGTGTCGAGAGTAAACGGTGGCGTAGCCCCCTGGCTGCCAGCAAAGATCGATTGGCCGAGATAAGTCGTATTGGCGAGCGAAAGGACCTGATCGCGGATGCCGGTCAACTGTTGCGCAATGGCTGCGAGGTTGGCCTCGTTGTTGGTGCCGTTGCCAGCCTGAACAGCCAAAGAAACGGCTGAGGTGAGCTGGCTGACGACCTCTCCCAGTGTGGAGTCGGCGACCTGCATGAAGGAGGTTTGTCCAGAGGCAGTGCGGACAAAGGTATCGTCCTTAGCGATAGCGCTGGAGATCATGGAGTTCTGCGCCGCAGCGACGGGATCGTCCTGCAGAGACGTAATACGCAGACCGCTGGAGAGCTGATTGGTGAGAGCGGCTTCAACGTTGCTGGACTGATCGAGAGCGGCGGACAGATTGCTGATGTAATTGGGATCGACTCTCATGCGATGCTCCTGCGATTACAAATTAGCTTACGGTTGTCTGTACGCCGAGGTTGAGCGCGCTGGCCATAATGGAGTTGACGATGGCGAAGACCTTGGCTGCAGCCTCGTAGGAGCGCTGATACTGTGTGAGGTTTGAGGCTTCTTCGCTGAGTGAGACTCCGGAGAGCGCGTTGCGCTGACTGGTAAGCTGCGTGAGTGTTGCCTGCTGTGCGGCATTGTCTGTGGCTGCGCCAGCGGCATCGTTTCCGATCTGGCCGAGAAAAGAGGCCAGATAGCCGCCAGCAGTCTGACTGCCGATAATGTTCTGCCTGGAGATATTGGCGAGAGCAATTGCATTGCTGCTGCCCGCAGAACCTTCTCCGCTGGCTGCCGCTGCAATTGCACTGGGGCTGGTAGCAATAACGGTGATGGAAGCGGCTGCGCCGGTTGCGCTGGCGGGAAGGCTAAAAATCGGCTGGCCGGGGTTTCCGCTCTGGTCGACACCAAGAGCGTTTTGCTGATTGATGGCGGTGCCGATGGCGTAGGCGAGGTTGTCCAGTGAAGCGGTGTAGGCAGGCAGTTGCTGATCGCGGGCTTTGAGTATACCGCCGAGCTGCCCCCCGGTGATGCCTGAAATTACGTCCTGCGGTGGAACACCGGCGACGATGTGAGTTGATCCTGCCACAGTTGTTGCACTCATAGCGAATGATTCGCTGCCACTGACCAGGACTGCACCGTTTGCCGTGGTGAGCGCGATGCCATTGCCTTCCGTGGTGATCTGATTGAGACCAACGTACTGGGATAACTGCTGTATTGCCGACTGCCGCTGATCTTCGAGAGCGCCAGCATCGCCATGCCCGCCAGAGCTGGCGATCTGTTGATTGAGAGAGGCGATTGTGGTGGTCAGCGAATTAACCTGTCCGACGATATTGCCTGCCTGCTGATTGAGGTCGGACGCGACCTGCGCTAACTGACTGGCAGAAGCATTGAAGACAGAGGCAAGATTGCCGGCCGCCATCAGCACGCCTTGCCGTGTCGAAGCGTCGGAAGGATTGCCTTCGAGAGCGGAGAGTGAGTTGAAGAATGAATCGAGTGCGGAGCCAAGCGCTGTTGAACCGGCGGAAGCGCCTGAGGCGCTGAGACTGAAGATGCTTTGCACCTGTTGCAATGCAGATTGAAATGCACTGCTCTGCGCTTGTATCTGCGTCTGCTGCTGTACACGTTGCTCCAGGATGCGGTCGCGCTGTGAACTGGCGGAGACGTTGACACCAGTCCCATAGCTGACGCCGTTGATCGTGACCACATCGCCTGACTGCCAGTTGGCCATCTGCCGGGTATAGCCGGGAGTGTTCTGATTGGCGACGTTGTTCGCCGTGATGCTGAGCGCTTCCTGGTCGGCCATCAGGGCTTGTTGCGAGAGATTCATCAGTGAGGTGAGCGTTCCCATTGTTCTCTCGTCCTTCTTTCGTAGAGGCGGTTGAGGGCATCCAGGTTTGAAGTGCTTTGCTGAAGAACACGTTCGAGTACTTGCTTTTTCGCAATCAGGGTTTGAAGTTCGGCGTTGCCAGGGTGAAGCGGTGCGTCTGCCAGAGATGCGGCTTCCCTTTCGAGATTACGCAGGCGTTCGAGATCGAACAGCGCAAGCGCATCAACTGTTTGCTCCAGCAGAAATGCAATTGCCTGACAAGATGCCATTACTTCTCCAGAAGAGAATCGATCATCTTCCCAGCTACCTCGGAGGAAGAGACATGATAGCTGCCTGAGGCGATCGCCTGTTGGAGAGCAGCGACCTTGTCGGCGCGCACGTCGGAACCCTGAAGCGCCTGTACGATGACACCGCTTGTGGAGCTAAGGTTGGCGTGGTCGGTCTGGTTTGCCGGGGTTGCATGCGTAGCCGTACCTTGCTGCCTGGAAGCCTTTGCTGATTCCACTGCTTGCGTGGTTGCCGGTGTAACCGCGCTGGAGACCGGCGGCATGTTTCCAATTCCGTTGGTGTAGCTCATGTGTTCCTCCGTCTCTACCGTTCATCGGCAAAGCTGCACTAAACTTTAGTACTGTGTGACGACGCTTTCGCGGCGTGCCGATGCTCCAGCGTAACCTGCCGGATGACCTGTTTTGCAATGCCTAAGCCGCCAGCCCGGGAGATTGCGGTGGCCACGGCTTCGGTGCCGAAGCTGCTCATGGTGTCCATTGAGCTGTCAGTGGTGTCGGAGCTGTCGCCAGACCAGCCGTCCTGGCCGAGACGCATTGGCTTGAGCATCTCCTGCAGGAGCATCGACTCGAACTGATGTGCGGCGTCGGCAAGCTTCGAGTTTTTAGCGGCATCTGCCGTGGCAGATGATAGCGGGGTCGTTTCCAGTGAGATATTCATAGCACCTCGATCTCTGCTTCCAGCGCTCCGGCAGACTTCATTGCCTGAAGAATGGAGATGACGTCGCGCGCCGACGCGCCGATGGTTTGAAGACTGCGGACGAGATCATCGACTGTAGCTCCCTGTTTTAGCTCGATGCGGCTGACGGGCTTGTCGCGTGCGCTGACCTGCGTCTGCTGTACGACCTGCATTGTGCCGGACGAAAATGGCCCCGGCTGCGAGACTTCGAACTCGCTTACGACATTAATCGCGAGGCCACCATGCAGAATCGAGACCGGCTGCAGAACGACGGTGCCACCGATGACGACAGTGCCGGTACGCTCGTTGACAATGACCTTTGCGCGGGGAAAGACTGGCACTTCGACGGACTCGACCTGCGCCAGAAGCTCAGGGATGTCTTCCCCATGGGCGACAGCAAGATCGATCTGGCGGCTATCGAGCGCGTGCGCTACCGAGCGGCCAAGCTGGTGGTTAATGGCCTGCGATACGGCCTCGGCAGTGTGGAAGTCGGCATCATTAAGCAGCAGAGAAAACTTGCTTCGTCCTGTGAGGTCGAGCGGAACGCCGCGCTCGACGATCGCACCGAACGGAACTCTTGCCGTGTTGGGATGGTTGTACTGTTTGGTGTTGCCGTTCACGCTGATGGAGTAGCCACCGACCACCAACGGCCCTTGCGCCTGCGCATAGATCTGACCGTCGGCTCCATAGAGCGGAGTCATCAACAACAAGCCGCCTTCGAGGCTGCGAGCGTCTCCGGCGGAGGAGACGGTGACATCGAGTTTTGTGCCCGGACGCGCAAACGGCGGCAGTGTTGCCGCCACAAAGACCGCGGCCAGGTTCTGCACGCGGATCGAAGTAGCGGGAACGCTGACTCCCATGCGCAGCAGCGTTGCCGCTAAGGTCTGCGCCGGAAAGGTCGTCTGCTGGCTGTCTCCTGTTCCCTGCAGACCAACCACGATGCCGTAACCAACAAGCTGATTGTCGCGGATGCCTTCGATGGTGGCGACATCTTTGACCCGCGCCTCGCGCGGAGGAGTAGCGGTCGCATCGGAGGCAAAGTCCGTCGTACTCAGCGAGAGCAGTACCATGAGCAGCGCGATGCGATAGGAATATTTTTTCATCTGCTCTCCTGCCGTGGCCTAGAAGATCAAGATCCGCTGCAGAAGGCGTACAAGAGCATTCTGGCGATGGGTGTAGTCGTCGATAATTCCTTTGCCGCGCACCTCAAGCTCCAGGCTGGAGATGGCGGTAGAGAGGACCTGGTTCTGCTGCGAGATGTCTTCGGGCCGGACCAGTCCACGGAGAATGATGGTCTGGGTCTGATGGCTGAATTCGACCTGACGTGCAGCTTCGATGACGAGAATGCCATTGGGAAGCACAGCGACGACCTGTCCGCCGAAGATGGTACGGAGGCTGGAGTTGGTTGCGCTGACTCCCTGCGCGTTCAGGCCGGCGGCAGAGTTCTGATTGACGAGATTCTGGAGCGCATTGCCCGTAGAGAGCGTGCCGAAGAGGCCGGAGACTCCGGAGCTTGCATTCGAGGCGCGGGAGTTTTTCACGGTGCCATCGGTTGAGGCGGCAAGATTTTCTTCGACAACCACAGAGATGAGATCGTGAGGGCGCATGGCGCGGACGTCAGTGTTCATGCGGCTAAGCCGACCGCTGTCGGTCCAGATTGATCCGGGGGTTGTCTGCCCCGTGGAGTTGGCGGCACGCACGCGTTCGAGGTAAGAGTCGAGCGAAGCCTCGGCGACGTTGGGCTTGTCCTTTCCTTCCACCGCCTTTTTGATCGCTTTAATTGGCTGCGCATGAATAGAGCAGGCCGCCAACAGCATAAGCAGAACGGCGATCACGCCTGCGACGTAGGGACCCATGCCACTGTTGCGCGGCGGACGCGGTGTAGCAGTCATAGCGGCGGGCATCGTTCTTTTCGACTGCCAGCCGTTCGCACACAGCGTGTTGTCAAAGTTTGTCATGGCTGCATCTCCACGCTCTGCGGCCCGCGAACAGTGCCGGATATTTCTTTTTCCGGAGACGCCTCTGCGGGGTTGGAGCGCAGAAGGCGCACACGAATGATTGCGCCGACGACGCCGCCTTGTTCCGCGATACCGGTGGTCTCAATGCGCAGCATGTTTTCGTGCCGCCATAGCCGAACGACCTCGCCTGCGTGAACGGTAATCGCTGAGGGTTGCACTGACTGCTGAAGGTTGACGGGCATGGATATTGGCTGCGCCGCAGATCCGGTGGAAATGGATAGCGCGGGCCACTCCGGATGCTCACAATTTTGAACTGTGGCGCGATTCTGCCGCAGCACCGGGTCCCATGAGATTCCGATGACGCGATAGCCTTTGCCTTCGGCCGTGGGAGCGATCTTCCCCTGCGCCAGCTTGAGGGCGGCGGTAGGAGTTTGCGCGCAGACGGCGCCGCCAGATATTGAAGCTGCGCTGGACGGGGCCACAAACAATGTCAGCAATGCGAATAGAACAACATAGCGCAGACAGGACCAAAAGCCGGAGTGAGATGAGTTATCTGCCATTGCCGCTACCGGATCATGCCGTTGATCTGCTGGTACATGTCGTCGGCGACGTGGACCACTTTGGAGTTACTCTCGTAAGCACGCTGGGCCAGAATCATCTGCACAAATTCGGAGACAACATCGACGTTCGAGTTTTCGAGGTACCCCTGTTGCAGGGTGCCAATACCGCTGGTACCTCCCGGTACATCGGTGATGGGATTACCGGAAGAATCGGTCTGCTGCAGAAGATTTCCGCCGATGGAACTGAGGCCTCCGGGATTGGCGAAGGTGGCTAACTGGATTGTGCCAAGCTGTGCTGCGGTGGCCTGTCCGGGAATTTTTGCGGTGACGACACCATACTGCGAGATGGTGACGTCGGTTGCGTTGGATGGGATTGTAATCGCAGGAAGAACTATGTCGCCGTCCGAGATCACCATGGTCCCCTGATTGTTGCGGTGGAAGCTGCCTGCGCGGGTATAAGCGATAGTGCCGTCAGGGCGGGAGACCTGAAAGAAGCCCTGACCCTGAATCGCAATGTCGAGCGGATTTCCGGTATTGTCGAAGTCGCCCTGTTTCATAATCATCTCGGTCGCAGCCGAGCGCGTGCCCAAGCCTATTTGAAGACCAGCAGAATCGGTCTGCGGGCTCTGCGCAGAGCCGGGGACGATGACGTTCTGATAAATCATGTCTTCGAATTGCAGCTTGCGCTCGCGGAACCCGGCGGTGCCGGAGTTAGCCAGATTGTTGGCGACTGTATCCAGATTGGCCTGCTGTGCGCTCATTCCGCTGGCGGCCGTATATAACGCTCGAATCATCGTGTGCTCTGCTCCTTCTCTCGTTCAGGCCCGATTTCCTGCTATCGGACATGCGTTCTCAGACGCGCGGCAGGTCCTCTGCCGCAATCTTGTCGAAACTGTTATCGAAGACGCTGAGTGCCTTCTGCATCATCTCGGCCTGCCGCTCAATCAGCATCAACTGCATGGTGCCGTGAATGGCGTCTTCGTTTGATCCTTCGAGAGATCCCTGAACAACGGTGGCCTTGGCTGCTACTGGTTTTGCACCGTTAGCGGCAAAGCGATTGGTGCCTTCGGCCACAAGCGCCGAACGATCAGAGAAATCAAAGATTCCCACCTGCGCGACCAGCGCATTTCCATCGGCGGTTGTAACGGAGATATTGCCTTCCGGACCAACGTGGACCTCGCCGGAAGGAATCGTGATCGGCTTCTGGTTGATGTCGAGTACTGGCTCTCCCTGTGGGGTCTCAAGCACACCAGTAGCCGAACGCAGAAAAGAACCATCGCGGGTGTAGCGAATACCATTTTGGGTCTGAATGGCAAAGAATCCCTGCCCCTGCAAAGCAAAGTCCAGAGGATTTCCGGTGCTGGTCAACTGCCCCTGCGCGAGATCGAGCAGGTCGCCGCCAAGAATGCCGAAGCCATTTACGGCCTGACCGACCTGCGAGGCATCGGGCGAGGCGAGCTGGTCGATTCCGCCGGCGAGAACACCGCCGAAGTAGTCGCGCTGCGCACGAAAGCCGTTCGTACCTGCATTGGCCAGATTGTTGGCCGCAGTGTCGAGGGACTGGGTACGTGCCAGCAATCCTGTATATGCCGCGTATAAGCCGCTGTCCATGGCATGGGTTATTGCAGTTTGAGGGCCGAAGCGTGCCGCTGCGGATTAGAAAAGTATTAAGAGGGTTGGATTTTCCAGGGACTGTAAGGGCTAGACCTGAGATAAATACAGGGATCTCTCCACTTCGGCCCTGCGGGCCTCCGGTCGAGATGACGTGCGGTAAGGAGGCCAGGCTAGGTTGAGATGACGTGACTCGGGTAATGGTAGTCTCTTTTTCGATCCTCTCAAGCTCCGGGGCAATCTGCCGATACAGGGAAAGAGATTGCAGTAGATGACCGGAGGATGGGGTTGCGAGCACTGATTATTGATGATTCCGCGGTGATGAGAAAAGTGATCGAGAGGGCGCTTCGCCAAGCCGGGCTCGAATTGACGGAGGTATTGCAGGCCTCCAATGGAGAAGAGGCTTTGCAGGCGCTGCGCGACGAGAACGGCAAGCCGAACCCGCTGGCCCTGATTCTCAGCGACATCAATATGCCGGTTATGGACGGCCTTCAGTTTCTGGAGCAGCGGCGCGATGAAAAACTCGCGGTCGGTGTCCCTGTGGTGATGATTACAACGGAAGGAAGCGAGCCGCTGGTGCTGCGCGCCATCTCCGCTGGAGCGCAGGGTTATATCTGCAAACCTTTTACCTCGGAGCAGGTAAAGGCCAGGGTGATGCCGCTGTTGCGGGCGGCCTGAGACAAGTTTTAATCGACACCACTTTTGCGAAACGCACTTATGACCACAAAGAGGATCTATGCTGGCAACTGAAAAACCCGCACCAAACAATGAAATGGTCAACCGTCTCGACTCTGCTGTCTCTGAGGTCTTCGAGATGATGATGGAGCGAAGCTGCGACCCAACGGACGGAGACATCACAATCGTTGATGGAAAGATCATCGCCCGCATCGAGTTCACGGGTGCGCTGTCGGGAGAGTGTCTTCTTTATGCCAGTCCCTCGACCGCGGCGGTTACGGCCGAGGCATTGCTAGGCTCGGCAACGTCAGAAGCCTGCGATCCGATGGCCGACGATGCGATTGGCGAGCTCTGCAATATGATTGCCGGAGGATGGAAGAACAAGCTGGAGCATCCACAGGACTCCTGCAAGATCTCTGTGCCCGCGGTAACGCGGGAGGGGCTTACCGGCCTTGAGTGCAAGGCAGGCACAAAGTTCAGCCGGACATATTCGTTTCAAGGAAATTTGTTCGGCATTGTGCTGGCGTTTTCTTGAAGGATACCTGGGGCTATCGACCCAGGCTGGTATAAGTCGCGCCGCCTTGGCGCTCTGTTTAAAGTCACACTGAAAGCTGTGCCCTTGACGAGGGATAAGGTGGCAAATGCAGAAAACAGAGATTCGTCCGCCTTTGGCGAAAGGTTCATGAGGTTGTCCTCAGAGGGACCTAAAGCAAGACAACATCAAAAAAATACAGGGATCTCTCCACTACGCCGCTGCGCAGCTTGCACCCCAACGAGCAAGTTCGCTCGCCGGGGACTCCGCGGCTTCGGTCGAGATGACGTGCATTTCTTATTGGGAGACTTCTCTAAATAAAGAATGAAATGTGGTCCCGTTACTCCCCTGCAGCAACGTGAATAGTATCCAATAAGGTAAGCAGGATGCGGCGCAGGGCGGTTTCGCGGCCAGTTGGGTCATACCATTCCTGTAGAGTGTGAATGCCGCCGCCAGTGCCGCCGGTGCCAAGGGCGAGGGCGGGAATGTTCAATGAGATTGGGATATTTGCATCGGTCGAGCCGAGTCGTTCTTCGGTGCGCAGTGACAGATGGCGGTCGATGGCGTGAAGTGTTTGCAGAATGGATGAGTCCTCGGCAAGCGTCGCCGCCGGACGGTTGCCTATGTTTTCGATGACGATGCGGCAGGTGTGCTTTGCCTTCTTTTCTTTGGCTACTGTCTGATGACAGACGTCGCGCACGGCAGCATCGGTCTGGGCGAGATGTTCGGGACTGGCCGAGCGCAGATCGAGGAGAGCGGTTGCGGTTTCTGGAATGGAATTGATGGAAGTTCCGCCGGAGATATGGCCGATGTTGAGGGTCGTGAGCGGTGCTCCGGGAAGCGGAAGGTCGGCGATTGTACTGAGGATTCGGCTAAGGATGAGGATCGGATTGGGCGAGCCTGCGTCGGCCCAGGAGTGTCCGCCGGGACCATTGATCGTGATGCGCAGACGGACACTGCCCAGAGCGCGAGTGACAGCAGTGCTGGTTCCACCGCCTTCCAGAACGATAGCTGCCGCAATGCGATGGCGATAGCTTCCCTGCTCGAAGAGATGGCGCATTCCGCGAAGGTCGCCTTCTCCTTCTTCGCCGACATTAGCGGCAAAGAGAACAGGAACAGGCGGCACAATGCCGGCATAGCGAAGCGCGGATGCGATGGCAAGCAGGCCGGTAAGTCCGGCGGCGTTGTCGCAGATGCCGGGTGCATAGATGCGGTTGTCCTCTTCTGCTTCGATGGGTTCACAGTCGGTTCCCGGAGGAAATACAGTGTCCAGATGCGCAGAGAGAAGAACGACGGGAGGTGCGGACAGATCCTGCCGCATGGAAGGCAGTTCGGCGAGCGCATTGCCTTCTTTATCCAGATGAGGATTGGCGAGGCCAAGCTGACGAAACCGGTCGAGGAACCAGGCGGCGCGTTCTGACTCGCCAAAGGAAGGTGCCGGAATGCGCACCATCTCAAGCTGCCATTTGCGAAGTTGAGGCTGGTGCAGATGCAGCCAATGGAAGGCACGATGAACAGCAGTAAGGCTGGCAAGGCGCGTGATTCGTTGCTGGGCAGAGGAGACACCGGGCATCAGTATTCAACCTCCACCAGGAAGAGACCGGATGCAGGTGCTGTGGGGCCTGCGGCAGAACGCTTACGTGCATCGAGTATGGCGGGAATCGCATCTGCTGAGATGCGGCCACAGCCGGCTTCGACAAAAGTGCCGACGAGATTGCGAACCATATGATGCAAAAACCCGGAGCCGGTGACGCGATAGAGGAAGAGACCATCGCGCTCGCTCCAGAAAGAAGCGTCGATGGTGCGCACCGCAGCGGCCGGCTCCGCATTGTCGTCTTCTCTTGTCGTCCGGTCAGGATCGACGGCAGCAAAGGAGCTGAAGTCGTGAGTTCCCAGAATATGACTGGCAGCCTGTTGCATCGCAGACAGATCGAGCGGAAACGGGCATGGCCAGACGAACGGAGCGAGCATCGGAGAATAGATGCTGCCGGCAGGATGGATGCGATATTCGTAAGTCTTACGCCGGGCGCTGTGGCGGGCATGAAAGCCCTCAGGGGCGTGTTCGACCGAAAGAACGCGGATGCTGGACGGCAGCGCACGGTTCAGTGCCCGGTGAAAGTTTTCCGCCGGAATGGGTACTGCAAGAGAAAAGGAGGCAACCTGGGCCAGAGCGTGCACGCCGGCATCGGTACGTCCAGAACCTTGTGGAAGGACTGACTGGCCGGTGATTCGATGGATGGCATCGGAGAGCGTGCCCTGAACTGTGGAAAGCCCGGGCTGGACTTGCCAGCCGTGAAACGGCGTTCCGTCGTAGCTCAAAGTGATCTTCCAGACGCTCATGTACCTTTTGGGACGGTATCACGCACTGGCGGGAAGAGAAAATTCATCTGGAAGATTCTCGGTCGCGCTGCATTGCCAGAAACGAGGGCGGAAATTGGGTCAGCGATTCTGTGTTAAATGCGTAATAAGGCCCGGGAAGCGGTTGATATACTTGGCGAGTTACAGGCCGTGACATGAAAGGTGCCGCTGCCGGGAACGGAGCGGCAGGACGATACGTATCAAGAGCTATGTCTGGAGTTCCGGAGGACTTTTGCGTCTTCTTTAAAGAATCGCGCGGGAGCGGCGGAGCGTCTTAAGGGAATTGGAAAAGATCGCATATAGATGCGCTTTGCGGCAGCAGGCAAAGTTGCGGTGAGTTGAAGGACTCCGTTGGGCAGGTTGTGCGACAAAGCCGAAACGGGAAAAAGAACCGAGAGAGTTGGAGACGAACTGTGAGAGTAAAAGATTTGCAGGCGGCAGCGAGCGTTGGATTGATGCTGATGAGCGTGATAGCGCAACCGGGACTGGCGCAGCAAACCAATCCGACCGCACCTGCTCCTCCGCAGACGGTGGTGAACGATACAACGGGCCAGCCTGGGTTGCCACAGGCGCCGCAACCTAAATTAACTGAGCCGCTGTACCTGCGGGACACCACGCACGATTACTCCAAGGGCAAGGGTCATTTCTGGAACCCCATCGCACCTTATACGGCAACCAACGTTCCTCTTGCCCGCCTGGGAAATACTCCTTATCTCGACTCGCTTTTGCGAGACGGCAAGATCTATCTCAGCCTGGCTGACGCTGTTACCCTGGCGCTTGAGAATAATTACGATATCGCGATTGCACGCATTAACCTTGATATTGCCGATACCGATATTCTCCGCGCTAAGGCTGGCTCGTCACTTCGTGGCGCTCCCGCCGGCATTGTGACCAACACGATAGGCGGCACTTCAACGACCGTTGCGGCCGGCGGTGGACCAGGTGGAACTTCAGGTGGAGCGGGTGGAGCGGGCGCGGGAGCGCAAGGTCTGGTATTGAGCACCAATGGCGGCGGACCGCAGCCCGAGGCGCTTGACCCGGTCCTGACAGGAAACCTGCAGTACGAGAAGGTAGACGCACAGCAGAGCAACACTCTTTTCAGCGGCGGCCTTCCTGTGCTGACGACCAAGACCGGAACATTCGATTTTGATTACAAACAAGGATTTGTAACCGGTACTGCCCTGGACGTCGGATTCAATAACTCGCGCATTAATACCGACAACCCGTTCTCAACCTACAGCCCGCAGTTGAACTCCAGCTTCAGGGCAACACTGACGCAGCATCTGCTGCAAGGCTTCGGCTGGGGAACGAACCGGCGCTTTATTGTGCAGGCGAAGAATGATCGCCGGATTACCAATTCCGCGTTTCGCCAGCAGGTGATCTATACGGTGACGCAGGTAGAGAACATCTATTGGGGATTGGTGAGCGCGTACGAGGACGAACAGGCAAAGGAACGGGCGCTGGCGCAAAGTACACAACTGGCCTCCGATAACCGGAAGCAGCTTCAGATTGGCACGCTTGCGCCTCTCGACGTAGTGAACTCCGATGCGGCGGTAGCGGCAGACCAGCAGGCGCTGGTTGCTGCCAGATCGAATCTTGAATATCAGCAGCTGGTTATGAAGCAGGCGATTGCGCGGAACCTGAACGATCCGCAGCTTTCCAAGGCGCCCGTAATTCCGACGGACCGTGTCAGCCTGGACCGTCTGCCAGAAGAGGACATGGCCGTGGAAGACCTGGTGAAAGAGGCCTACACGAATAATCCTCAGATCGAACAGGCTGTCCTGGCGATGAAGAACAACCAGATTACGATCAAAGCAGAGAGAAACGGACTACTACCAACCGTCGATGCGTACGCGTTTTATGGTGGCAGCGGGTTGGGCGGACGACAGAATCCTCGCCGGATATGCGATTTTTCCGATCCGACCAAACCGTGCCCTCCTACTCCTCCCATTAGCTACGGCAGCACGTTCGGAAGCCTGTTTGACAGCTCCAATCCAGACAAGGGGATTGGCGTGAATATCACAATTCCGCTGCGAAACAGAACCGCACAGGCCGATCAGGCGCGGTCGCAGATGGAGTACCGCCAGTCGCAGATGCGCCTGCAGCAGCTCTATACCCAGGTACGCATTAATGTCATCAATGGTCAGTATGCTTTGACCAACGACCGCGCTCAGGTGAAAGCAGCAGAGGCTGCGCGCGATTATGCATTGCAGAGTCTTGATGCCGAGCAGAAGAAGTACAAGCTGGGCGCTTCAACCTCGGCCAATGTGCTGCAGCAGGAGCGGAACCTGGCTTCGGCAGAGAATACGCTGATTTCGGATACGGCGGCGTATGCCAAGGACCGCGCGGCGCTCTCGCAACTGCTATCCAATACGCTGGATAAATATGGCATCAGCCTGGTCGATACGGCCCGAGGCGAGGTCTCAAAGGCACCAAGCATTCCGGGACTGACCGCGCCAAAGCCCCCGGCAACGGCTAAGCCGATTGTGATTCAACCCAACCCACCTTCAACGAATAATCAGTAATAAGCACAAGTATTTGAAAATAAAGGCCCGGCTAATTTGGCCGGGCCTTTATTTTTGTTCAAAATCGAGCGATGAATCTTTTCCTCTATATGAAGCATCTTTATATCAAGATATGCAGAGAGATGATCAAAAGACGAACCGACCGGGTGATAGCAGCGGAATTCATCTCTGGCTGGTGTTATGGAAGGCGGCGCAGGCGTTGGAAGCGCATTCGAACCGAAGTATTCGCAGATTTGGCATGGGACAGAGTGACTTCGGAGTATTGGAAGCTCTACTGCATCGTGGCCCGATGAGCGTAAAAGCACTAGGTTCGAAGGTGTTGCTGACCAGCGGCTCAATGACAGCTGCGGTGGACCGGCTGGCGACTCGAGGACTGGTTACAAGACAGGATGCGGAAGGCGACCGGCGGTCGCGGATTGTCCACCTGACAGACGCGGGACGAGAACTTATCGAAAAGGTATTTGCCGAGCACAGCGCCGCGATGGAAGAGGCCGTCGCGGGGTTTCCGGCAGAAGAGCGGTTAGCTCTGATTGATGCGCTGCGCAAGCTGGGGCGCAATGCTGAAGACAAGCTAACCCAGAAGTGAAAGGAGCAAACAAATGGCGGAGCAGAAAAAAGTATTGGGCATCTACGGGCCGGGATCAAACCACTGGGTAGGAGATGGCTTCCCGGTGAGGAACCTCTTCCCTTCGAACGGACTGGATGCAGAAGTTAATCCGTTTCTGATGCTGGATTATGCGGGACCGACTGAATTCAAACCATCGGGAAAGGCGCC
>DASRSR010000023.1:0-4056 GCA_035656355.1 Edaphobacter sp. | reverse complement strand
GTTCGTCTTGCCGTTCTTGGTATTTGCCTGAGCGTCCGTGTTGTAGTGCGTTGTGCTTCCTTCAGTGACCTTCTGTTGTTCCGTATCCAGCAGCTTGCCGCTCTGCCATTGGCGAGAAGCCGCAAAAGCCACTGTGCTCACCAGAAGAACCGCGGTTGCAAAAGTGCGACCATAGGCAATTCGGATCATTGTTTTCTCCAGGGTTTGGAAGATGGGCCCGATGAGCCGCCATTGTTGCACTCCAGAGAATGACGTTGCAAGGAAATTCCGTCTCGCAAGAGGTTTACTCAAAGGCGATAGATAGTCCAACCAGGTCAGCCATTTGCCGACTGTCCCCTCATCATGGAATCCTTGGTCCTTATCCGAACTGGAGGTTGAATGAGAAGGCTGATAGGTTTCGTAGCAGTGTTGTGCATCGGTGCGACCTGTGCCCTGGCAAAGACAAAGCGGCCGCGATACGAAGTAGTGGGTTACGTGCTGGGCCCTCAGACCGGCGTGCTTGATCCTTCAACGATCGCCGCGGCAAAAATGACGCGAATCAACTATGCGTTCTTCAGAGTAAAGGATGGTGTGATCGTGCAGCGGCGCGATAACGATGCCGCGAACCTGATCGCCTTAATGACTCTGAAGAAGACGAACCCTCAGTTGCAGATATTGGTCTCGGTCGGCGGTGGTGGCAACGGCTCCGCAGGCTTTTCCGACATGGCAATTACGGAAGCGGGAAGGAAGCGATTTATCGATAGTGCCGTGACTCTGGTGGAGAAGTACGGCCTGGACGGTATCGACATTGACTGGGAATATCCGGGCTATACGCACGCGCAGAATACGAACGTGCGTCCGGAAGACAAGCAGACCTACACCCTGCTCTTGAAGGAACTGCGACAGCGGCTTGATAAAGAACAAAAGAAGCTGAAGCGGCCGCTGGTAACTTCATCTGCGACAGGAGCGACGCAAAAGTGGCTCGACAACACCGATATGCGGTCAGCTTCAAAATGGCTGACCAGCGTGAATATGATGTGCTACGACTGGTACTCGGCCTCTGCAAAGAATACCGGCCATGATTCACCCCTATATACAAATCCTAAGGACCCGAAGGCAATCTCCATCGACAATTCGGTGCGCATGTACCTGGCAGCAGGAGTGTCAAAGAAGAAATTGATTATCGGAGTGCCGTTCTATGGGCGCATCTGGACCGGCGTGGATGCAACCAATCATGGTCTGTGGCAGCCCATTCCGGTGCCTGGAAAAGATATCGACTTCAAGGATATTGTTCCCCTTGTGACTGCGCCGGGATACATACGCTACTGGGATGCGACAGCGCAGGCTCCGTATTTATACAACGCACAGACCAAAACCTTCGTCACCTATAACGATGCCGAAGCTGAGGCCGAGCGGACTGCATATGTCCGGAAAAAGGGACTTGGCGGCATTATGTTCTGGCAGTATGGCGGCGATCCTCAAAATGTGCTGCTCAATGCCATTGACGCAGGCTTTGCTCAGTAATGCAATTCCATAGATGTGGTGCCTTTCTTAGGGCCAGAAGGCCCATTTCATACCAGCCTGGGGCGTTAGCCCCAGGTAAATGTTGACTAAGAATCAGAGGGCTGAAGGCCCGACTCATCCTGAAAGCTATACCTATAGAGAATTCGCTATTCTGCCATGCGTTTTGTGTCTGTGGGGCAACGAATAACCAGCAACCTGTCTTCCCTACAGCTTGATGTTGCTGGGATCGAAGGAAGGCGGTGGGTATTTGAGTTTGAGACCCTGCATCGCATCAACGATGATCTGCGAAATAGCAACGTTGCGAAACCACTTGTGATTCGACGGGATAACGAACCACGGCGCATGTTTGCGGCTTGTTGAGGAGAGGATGCCGTTGTAGGCATCCTCATAGCGCGGCCAGAACTCACGCTCATGGAAGTCCGCTTCTGAAAGTTTCCAATGTTTATCCGGTGTATCAATGCGCGATTGCAGTCGTTGCGTCTGCTCTTCGTAGGAGATGTGCAGAAAAAATTTGAGGATGATAACGTCGTTATCGGCAAGCATGTCCTCAAATTCATTAATGTCATCCAACCGCTGACGAGCAACTTTATCTGAGATCAGCTTATGCACCCGTGGGGAGAGGACATCTTCGTAGTGCGAGCGATTGAAGATGCCAATCATGCCACGAGGAGGCACTGCGTTATGCGCTCGCCAGAGAAAGTCGTGCCGCGCCTCAAGCGCTGTGGGTACTTTAAATGCAGTGACAGTGCAGCCCTGCGGATTGATACCGGAAAAGATATGGCGAATCGTGCCATCCTTGCCTGCGGTATCCATACCCTGCAGCACAATGAGCACGGCCTTCTCCTGGCTGGCGTATAAAACTTCCTGCAGTTTGTTGAGCTGTTCGCGATGCCTGGTTAGTACGGCCAAAGCCGCCTTCTCAGACCTGAAGCCGCCGTTCTGTGCCGCATCATAGTGCGGGAGCCGGACCTTCGAGTGCGGTTTGACGAGATAGGGCGACTTCAGCTTCACAGATGCAGCCTGCCTGATCGACAAAGGTTCGTTTTTCGACAGAGGACTTACCGGCCCGGAGAGTCCACACCGCACTCCGGGCCAGGAAAGAAAGGATTACTGCTTGGCCGTCTCTTCCGGCTTCGGGGTAACAGCATGTGAGTTATCGACGGGTTTATTCATCTCGTCAGTGACGCCCTTCATGCCTTCTTTAAAACCGCGCAGCCCTTCGCCGAGACCTTTGCCCAGCTCCGGCAGCTTCTTGCCGCCAAAGAGCACGATAACGATGATCGCCAGTATGGCGAGGTGCCAAGGTTGAAATAGATCGCCCATAATAAACTCTCCTGCAAGCCGGGCACGAACGCTCCCACCGGCTTCTATCATTGTCGCACAGACAGAATCCTATCGCAGATAGACGTAGGAGCCGGGCAGAGGTATGCCAGACGTTATATCTTGGATAGAAGAGATTACCAGATATTCTTGATAAAGAATGTTCCAGGGAGATTTCTGGAAAGAAGCAGAGGGAGCCGGGATTGAAGAGAGCGGAACACTGGAAGATTGGAAAGGCCGCAGTAAGCAGAATATTGCTGGCAGGCATGTTAATTGCTGGAGGCGCGACTCTGGCCCAGGCACAGAACAAGATTGGACCTCCAGCGCCGGTGACCTACGACAACCGTTATGAGGTGTATGGTGGCCTGAGCTTTATGAACTTTCAGGCCGGCCAGAACCTGCCCACAAGAATGAACCTGGGCGGTGGCGAAGTGTCCCTTACCTATTGGCTGACCAACCGTCTGGGCCTGACTGGCGACTATCGCGGGGAAGCTGGAACTACGCCGGTATTTCCGAGTGCGCCGACTCCGCCCAGCAAGAGCTACATTGATCGCCCGCTGGTGTACATGAACATGGGTATGGGCGGTGTGCAGTGGCGAGGACCAAAGAACCAGTACGCCGCATTGAACCTGCACGGCTACTTCGGCATGTCGCATGGCGTATTTGATGGTGGCACCGGCGGCGTTCCACCAGAGAATGTGGGCCTGTATACCAACCGGACCAAGCCGATTGCAGCGCTGGGCGGCAGTGTAGACATTAACCGGTCAAAGAATTGGGCTATCCGGCTTTCGCCTGACCTGATTCTGGAGCACTTCGGAACAGAGACTCGCGAGTTCTTTTCCATCTCTGGCGGTGTGGTCTACCGCTTTGGACAGCGATAGACATCTGACTTGCTTTGCCGCAGTATGGAACGATTCCGCAATCAGGGGTTTCGATGGCGATTGTTGCAGGCGTGGATTACGGGACCCTAAATGTAAGGGTCACTTTATTGGACAGCGAGCGAGGCCGGCTCAGTACGGCCTCGGCTGAGTACCCTTTGCACCGGCGCCGAGACGACCCGGATTACGCCACACAATCCCATGCCGACCATCTTTCTGCGCTGGTTCAGGCAATGAAGAAAGCAATTGCCGAAGCAAAGATTGACGGAGGTGAGATTGCCGCCGTTGCGATCGATACCACTGGATCGAGCGTCATTCCCGTCGATAAAAACATGCAGCCGCTCGATGAGTACTA
>DASRSR010000022.1:0-58173 GCA_035656355.1 Edaphobacter sp. | reverse complement strand
TCTGGCTTGAATTAATCGGCGATCTTCTGCCGCCGGGCGTTCTTAATGTAGTAAATGGTTTTGGCCTTGAAGCTGGTAAGCCTTTGGCTTCAAGCACACGTGTCCAGAAAGTTGCGTTCACGGGCGAAACAACCACCGGTCGTCTCATCATGCAGTATGCTTCACAGAACATCATTCCTGTCACGCTTGAACTTGGCGGGAAGAGCCCAAACATTTTCTTCGCCGATGTTATGCGTGAAGACGACGCCTTCTTCGATAAAGCCCTGGAGGGCTTCACAATGTTTGCGCTCAATCAGGGCGAAGTATGCACCTGCCCGTCGCGCGCTCTGGTTCAAGAATCAATCTATGACCGCTTTATGGAACGTGCGCTCGCCCGTGTCAAAGCCATTAAGCGAGGCAACCCACTGGACCGGGATACGATGATTGGCGCTCAGGCATCTACGGAGCAGATGGAAAAAATCCTCTCGTATCTTGATATTGGCAAGCAGGAAGGTGCGAAAGTGCTGACTGGAGGAAAACGCGCCGATAATGGCGGCGATCTCACAAAAGGTTTTTATATTGAACCAACGGTGTTTGAAGGCAACAATAAGATGCGCATCTTCCAGGAGGAGATATTCGGCCCCGTTGTCTCAGTCACAAAGTTTAAAGATGATGATGAGGCCCTCGCTATCGCCAATGACACGCTTTATGGTCTTGGCGCCGGCATCTGGACTCGCGATCTGAACCGCGCCTATCACTTTGGCCGTAGCATTCAAGCTGGCCGCGTATGGACCAATTGCTATCATCTCTATCCGGCACACTCAGCCTTCGGTGGTTACAAACAATCCGGCATTGGTCGCGAGAACCATAAGATGATGCTTGACCACTATCAGCAAACCAAGAACCAGCTCGTCAGCTACGACCCCAATCCAATGGGGTTCTTCTAAAAACGCATTAATATATAGCTCACCACGCATTCAAAAATGCGTGGTGAGCTGAATCTTTAAGCTGCTCTAGAGGAAATTCGATGTCCCGCATTCCTGATCAGGTTATTGCTACGGATGCTGCAATCGATCTCATGGCGAAGCTCCATGAAAAGCACGGCGATCTGATGTTTCATCAATCAGGCGGCTGCTGCGATGGAAGTTCTCCTATGTGTTATCCCCGTGGTGAATTTCTTATCGGAGACAACGATGTGCTTATTGGGACTCTTGGCGATACGCCTTTTTATATGAGCCGCTCTCAATTCGAATACTGGAAACATACACAACTCATACTCGATGTTGTCCCCGGCCGTGGCGGTATGTTCTCACTTGAAAATCCAGAGGGCGTGCGCTTCCTGATCCGTTCTCGTGTCTTTACCGATCAGGAAATCGAAGCCCTGCGTTCCGCAAACCGCTTATAAATAAGCCCATCAAAACATCGGTCTTTGCTGAAAGCATAGACTTTAGCTGCTACTAAAAAATCCGACGCTCAACTCAATAGACCACAAACACATTACGGTCAAATCGAGTTGAGCGTCAGGAGATGGAATAGCTTTACGAAATTATGCAAGCTCAAAACGGTCGAGGTTCATCACCTTATTCCACGCAGCTGCAAAGTCATGAACAAATTTTTCCTGCGCGTCAGAGCTTCCATAGACTTCAGCCAGTGCTCGGAGTTGGGAGTTTGAACCGAAGATGAGGTCAACGCGTGTGCCAGTCCACTTCAGTTCCCCAGTCTTTCGATCGCGTCCTTCAAAGACATCTTCATCTTTCGAGATCGCCTTCCACTCTGTGCCCATATCGAGCAGGTTTACAAAGAAGTCGTTTGTCAGCGCTTCCGGTCGTTTGGTGAAGACGCCATGCTTTGCCGTTCCAACATTCGTATTCAGAGAGCGCATACCGCCTACAAGCACTGTTAGCTCCGGCGCAGTCAACGTCAGCAAATTTGCCCTATCGATTAGAAGTGCCTCGGCCGGTATACCGTTTTTGGCTCTAAGATAGTTTCGGAATCCATCCGCAAGCGGCTCAAGCACTTCGAAGGAGTCCACATCTGTCTGCTCTTGCGAAGCGTCTGTGCGTCCCGGCTGGAAAGGAACAGTCACGTTAGAACCGGCATTCTTTGCCGCTTGCTCCACACCTGCACAACCGGCGAGGACGATAAGATCAGCAAGCGAAACTTTTTTGCCGCCGGTCTGCTTGCTGTTGAATTCACTCTGGATGCCTTCAAGTACCTCTAGCACTTTCGCCAATTGCTCCGGCTGATTCGCTTCCCAATTCTTCTGCGGCGAAAGCCGAATACGCGCTCCGTTCGCGCCGCCGCGCTTGTCAGATCCACGGAACGTAGATGCTGACGCCCAGGCAGTCGAAACCAGTTGCGATACCGACAATCCTGATGTCAGGATTTTTCCTTTGAGAGCGGCGATGTCTTGCTCATCAATCAGCTTATGATCGACAGCTGGGACAGGGTCCTGCCAAATAAGCTCTTCGGCAGGAACTTCCGGACCGAGATAACGCGAGCGCGGCCCCATATCACGATGCGTCAGCTTGAACCACGCACGAGCAAATGCATCGGCAAATTCATCTGGATGCTCGTAGAACCGCCTTGAGATCTTTTCGTAGATCGGATCGAAGCGTAGAGCAAGATCGGTAGTGAGCATTGATGGCGCGTGACGCTTCGATGAATCGTGAGCATCCGGCACCGTACCAGCTCCGGCGTCTCCTTTCGGCTTCCATTGGTGTGCACCAGCCGGGCTCTTTGTCAGCTCCCAGTCGTAGCCAAACAGGTTTTCGAAGAAATAGTTACTCCACTTTGTCGGCGTGTTGCTCCAGATAACCTCAAGACCACTGCCAATTGCATCACAGCCCTTGCCGGTGTTAAAGCTACACTTCCAGCCAAGACCCTGCTCTTCTATCCCAGCAGCTTCGGGTTCAGGCCCAACGTGAGATGCTGGACCGGCACCATGAGTCTTACCAAAGGTGTGTCCGCCTGCAATCAATGCAACTGTCTCTTCGTCATTCATCGCCATGCGGGCGAAGGTCTCACGAATATCCCTGGCCGCCGTAAGCGGATCAGGATTGCCATTCGGACCTTCCGGATTGACGTAAATCAGCCCCATTTGCACGGCGGCCAGCGGCTTTTCGAGATTGCGATCGCCCGAATAACGCTTGTCCGCCAACCAGGTAGTCTCCGCGCCCCAATAGACCCCATCCGGCTCCCAAACGTCTGTACGTCCGCCACCGAAGCCAAAGGGTTTGAAACCCATCGACTCCAGAGCGACATTTCCGGTGAGAATAATCAGATCCGCCCAAGATATTTTTCGGCCATACTTTTGCTTGATCGGCCAAATTAACCGGCGTGCCTTATCGAGCAGGACGTTGTCTGGCCAGCTATTGATCGGTGCGAATCGTTGCTGGCCAGCACCGGCACCGCCGCGTCCATCTCCTATCCGATACGTGCCTGCGCTGTGCCATGCCATACGGACAAATAAAGGACCGTAGTGGCCGAAATCCGCCGGCCACCAGTCCTGTGAAGTAGTCATCAAGGCCAGCAAATCTTTCTTAACAGCCGCCAGATCAAGACTCTTGAACTCTTCGGCGTAATCAAAATCTTTCCCCATGGGATCGGAGAGCGAAGAGTTCTGACTCAGAATGCTTAAATTCAACTGGTTTGGCCACCACTCTGAGTTAGACCTCCCTTTTCCGGCGGTGGTGTGGAACGGGCACTTCGATTCAGTCTTCATTTCCTCTGCCATGTCTCTTCTCCCAATATGTGTGACAACATCGCGCGGGCACGGGCGAATCCAAAATTCATAGAGCAGGTGGCCGGCGTTTGTCTCGATTCAGGCAATGTAGCATTATGAAGAAGGATTGATCCAATATATAGTTTCCATTTGTGACATAGATATTACCTATGGAATTTCAGCAACTACGTTACGTCTGCGCGATCGCCGAAACCGGAAGCTTCAGCCGTGCCGCAGAGCACTGCCACGTCGCTCAACCTTCCCTTTCCCAACAGGTGCTCAAGCTAGAAGAAGATCTGGGCGCAAAACTATTTGATCGACTTGGCCGCAGCGTTCGGCTCACCGAGGCTGGGCGCGATTTTCTGCCTCATGCGCGCTCTATCCTGCATCAGATGGAAGTTGCGCGCACTGGCGTCACCAATAAAAACTCGGATGTTCGAGGAAGTGTCGCGGTCGGAGTTATCCCTACGATTGCCCCCTATCTCATGCCGAAGTATGTAGCCCACTTTGGCAGGCAATATCCAGAGGCGCGGCTGCGCATTGCCGAAGAGACGACGCCCCAACTCGTCGAGAAATTACGCAGCCTGTCAATCGATCTGGCTGTTCTCGCGCTGCCTTTACGCCACAAAGAATTTGAACTGTTCCCGATTCGCACGGAGCCATTGTTTGTTGCGCTGCCTGAAGGACATTATCGCGCCGCTGCAAAGTCGCTCGCGCTGAAAGATCTTCGTGGCGAATCGTTCGTCATGCTGCGCGACGGCCATTGTTTTCGTGGCCTCAGCCTTGCCGTTTGCGCGCGTGCCCGCGTAACTCCGCGTATTGCTTTTGAGAGCGACCAGTTCAGCAGTCTTCTGAGGATGGTGGCTGCGGGTGTTGGAATTACTCTTGTGCCAGAGATGGTTATCGATCGCAATATTGGCTGTCGTTACGTGCGCCTTACCGATGCGCGTGCGATACGCACAGTTGTCGCCGCAGTTCTACGAGGGCGTAGCTTCAACCGAGTCCAGCAAGCCTTTCTGGCAGAGATCAGAAAACTGAAATGATCAACTGCTACGCGCTGTTTTAGCAGTCAAAGTTGCAAGCAGTGTTGAGTTTCCGAATACATACAACCCTCTCTTCTTAGGGGCTGATTCTACTGTCAGAATCTCGCTTGGTTGCGATGTTCTCGTGAACGACCCTACAATAGATAAAATCCCCGCGAATGATGGCTCCTTTCAAGCCTGGTCGTCTCGCCCGGGAACAATGAGGCATATGATTAATTCCCCGATTCCAGAAGCCCTCACCTTCGACGACGTTCTTCTCGTTCCCGCTTATAGTGACATTGTTCCGACCCAGGTAAGCACACAGACTCAGTTGACGAAGAATATTGTGCTGAATACACCGCTGGTCTCAGCAGCAATGGATACCGTAACTGAATCGCGCCTGGCAATCGCCATGGCGCAGCAGGGTGGCTTAGGCGTAGTTCACCGCAACCTGACTATCGAGCAGCAGGCAGGAGAGATCGACAAAGTAAAGCGGTCGGAAAGCGGCATGATCGTCGATCCGGTAACGATTGAGCCGGAGCAGACAATTGCAGCGGCGCTGGAGGTGATGCGTCGGTACAAGATCTCTGGCGTCCCGGTAACCAAGAACAAAAAGCTTGTCGGCATCCTGACTAATCGTGACCTGCGTTTTGTATCGCGCACTGATCTGACAATCGATTCAGTGATGACCAAAACGAATCTGATTACGGTTCCTGTGGGCACGACGCTTGAACAGGCAGAGCACATTCTGCATCAGCACCGAGTAGAGAAACTGCTAGTCGTCAACGATGCCTATGAGCTAAAGGGCCTGATTACGGTCAAAGATATTCAAAAGAAATTGAAGTATCCGAATGCCTCCAAGGATAGTCAGGGGCGGTTGCGAGTAGCCGGTGCAATCGGTGCAACAGGTGACTATCTGGAGCGTGCTGCTGAGCTTGTGAAAGCACGTGTGGATGCGTTGGCCATCGATTCCGCGCATGGGCACTCATCACGTGTGCTGGAAGCAGTATCAGAGGTAAAGAAGAAATTTCCTGATGTGGATGTACTGGCCGGCAATATCGCCACTTACGATGGAGCAATGGCTTTGATCAACGCTGGCGCAGACGCGATCAAGGTGGGCATTGGCCCCGGCTCCATTTGCACAACCCGTATGGTCACAGGTGCTGGAATGCCGCAGATCACCGCCATCTCAGAAGCTTATCGGGCAGCCAGTCAGCACGGTATCCCGGTCATTGCAGATGGCGGTATCAAATATTCGGGAGATGTCGCCAAGGCAATTGCTGCAGGAGCAAATGTAGTTATGATTGGTTCGCTTTTTGCGGGTGTCGATGAAAGCCCAGGCGAGACAATTCTGTATCAGGGGCGGTCGTTCAAGGCATACCGAGGTATGGGATCGCTGTCGGCGATGGCCCAGGGTTCAGGCGAACGATATTTTCAGGGAAAAGAAGACATCGAAAGTGCCCCGGAGCGTACGTCATTGACGGCACGGGAAGGCAGCGGCCAAAACAGACTAAGCAAGTTTGTTCCTGAAGGGATTGAGGGCAGAGTTCCCCATCGCGGACCGCTGGAGGCGATGGTCTATCAACTCGTAGGTGGTTTGCGGTCCGGCATGGGCTATCTGGGATGCGCGACGATTGCGGATCTGCAGAAGAATGCGCGGTTTATTCGTATCTCAAATGCAGGTCTACGCGAAAGCCATGTGCACGATGTAATCATCACCCGCGAGGCGCCAAACTATCACGTGGAGTAGCACAGACGCAGTTTGGCCGACAAGCATCCTTGTTCGCTGTTAGAAAGCCTTTTAGTAGTAATACGGATAATAGGGCCCGTAATAATAAGGCGGGGGAGGCGGAGGCGGATACCGTCTGCGAAGCTGCCTGCCTTCAATCCGGGCCGCTGACGCCAACCGGTTCATCTCTGCCTGAGAGACCGTGGTTACAGGTAGCTCTTGCGTTAGATGAAAAGTCAGAATCGCCTCAGCTGGAATCATTGCCTGTCCGCCACCTGAAGCCGCAGATGTTCCTATTCCTGCAACGCCGCCCAGGCCAGCGCCGAGAATCGCGCCTGGACCGCCACCAGCAACAGCGCCGATCATTGCGCCGACCGCTCCCAGACCGACCGCACTGCCAACGGTCTGTCCTGTCTTGCTGGCACCTTCATGGGTCCAAACATCTGAAGCCAAAGAATAGGTCTGGCCGCCCAACGTAATCTGAGTCAGTTGCAACGCCAGTTCGCCCTTGCCTTTTATGGCACCCGCTGTTTGCGCATCCACAACTTGCCCTTGTATTGCTGTTCCGCGAGGAATGGCAACCATATTTCCTGCGACCACATCGTTGAGTACGACACCATCGAACGTTGTGCCTGGTGCGGTATGTTTGCTGTCCATTCCCTGATTTACACGGACTCGAAGCAATGCGCCGCTTGGCACTACAACCGATTCGCCACCCTGTTGTTCGACATAAGGACGACGAGCCTGTGGCGAGAACGAACCATAGGGTTGCCGAGGCGAAGGTGGTTGAGGAGGTGGGGGTGGACCACCCGCCTGCTGCGCCGTCTGATTGTCTACATCCTGGTCTTCCGGTGGATTGCCTTGACCTTCCGCATTTGGCGCAGGAGCGTAGGTCCCATCCGACTGCAATGTCGGATTCGTTCCTTGCTCGTTGGAATTTGGAGCTTGATCTGAATTTTGGGCTTGATCTGAGGGATTCGTAGAATTGTTATCAGCAGTTGTCGGCGTTCCTATCGCTAATTGGTCAACAACTTTTTTAACACCTGGAGCATTGGAGGCCAGTTCTTCGGCCATATCTCTGGAGGCCTCGTCGCGCACTGTTCCGCTCAGCGTCACCTGGCCATAGACAGTCGTTGTGCGAATATTCTGATCGGCCAGCTGCGGTGAGCTGGCCAACGCCTTCAGCACATTCGCCTCGACTTCAGCATCGGGCATGGTTGACACTTTATCCTGTGCTGCTCCAGTGGCAGCAACCAAGCCGACCAGCAGAAAACCCGAGAGTAGAAATCGAAGACGCATTGCAGTCCCTCACACGGCAGATGATCCGCGCATCGATGAGGCATTCAGCACCAATCTATGCGGATTCTCCACGCCTACTTCAAACGCTATTTTCTTGAAAAAGTTCTTATAACGTCAAAAATTTACCTTTGTATAACTGACAATAACCATCTGCGGACAGACGGTATCGCCCTCGAATGCTAGAGACCATAAGTATTGGGAAAGGCTAGGTTTATCAGCAGCACGGTTCCCTAGCTTTAATACAAGCGGGATTGGTCAAATCCTCTGCTTTCATCCGTAAGACAGGACACTCGGTGGTCATCAGGGTACCGCGGGAAGCCAGGCGCTTGGTAAACATGAACCCGTCATATGTACTTGATCTTTTCCCTTTATGCAAATGGCAGAGAGAAGGAGAAGACCGACCCAATCCCTCGCTGGCTTGTTACTTCAATTGTGCCACCGTGAGCCTCAATGATCGCCTTGACGATGGCGAGTCCCATGCCGGTACCCTGCACTCGATAACGTTGGCTTTGCCCCCGGTAGAACTTGTCGAAGATCAATGACTTATCGAAGTCATCAATCCCAGTCCCTTGATCGGCAACGCTGGTGATCAGAAAGGAACCTTTGACTTCGGCGCTGATAACAATCGGCTTTTCCTCATCAGAATACTTAGACGCGTTTTCAAAGAGATGATGCAACACCTTGCGAATCCAGTTCGCATCCATGCGCACCGAGGGAAGTCCTGCCGGAATTCGGATATCGACTGGATGCTTTTCCAGTAAGGGCTGGCATTCAGCGACTGCGTTCTCTACAACATCCCTAATTTGTTGTAGCTCTAATTGCAACTGTACGCGCTGAGCATCCAATTGGGCCATTTCAACGGCCTGTCCGATAAGGCGGTTCAGCCGGTCACTCTCCTCGTCGATGATTGTGAGCATATCCTCCTTCATGTCCGGGTTCTGGATCATCCCCGATCTTAAGCTGGTAATCGATGCCTTGATGGCCGTTAAAGGAGTACGCAGTTCATGCGTTACGGAATCGAGAAGAGCGGTTCTCAATCGCTCGTTCTCCTGCTCGGCCTCGCTCCGTGCCAGACGCTCCCCAGTGATACTGCGCTCTATCGCAATAGCGACAAGGCTTCCGAGCGCGTCAATGGTTTCGCGCGAAGGCAAATTACCGGAGATTCCAATGGCGCCTATTGACTGGAGCCCAAGGAGCAGCGGCGCCATGCAGGTGTCATCTGCAGGATCGCAGTTTGATTCCGCGCGGACAGCAATCTTGTACAGCTCTTTTTTTGTGAATCTCCGAGTGCCTGGCAAAGAGTGGTAGACCACATCCTGATCAAGAAGGTAAATGGCGATAGCAGCATTGTGAAAGGTTGAACCAATATAACCGGGGATGTTATTCAGTAAATCCGCTGGACGGTCGGGAGCCATGAGTTTCTGGCTGAATTCGTAAAGGCGCTCCACCTCCCGCCGCTGCCGATTCGCATCCTGCGCCTCCTTTTTCACTCTCTCTGAGAGATGGCTCGCCAATACCCCTGCTGTCAAGAATGCAAATAGAGCGACCCAATTCTGCGAGTCTGCGATAGTAAGGGTTCCGACTGGAGGAAGGAAAAACAGATTGAGAGCAAGCGCTGCAAGTAGCGACATGTAGACGGAATAGCGAAGTCCCAGGCGATTGGCAACAAACAGAATTCCGAGTAAGAATGTGAGAGCGACGGTCGTTGGATTGACATGAGTCAGCTTGAAGTAGGCAAGCACAATGCATCCGACGACGCATGTAACAAGCAGATAACGTAGAAAATGTGGGAGCCATCGCCGATTCACAGCGCAATTATAGATGCCTATGCTCGATGCAATTGACAATCCACCTCCCTTTCCAACACCCTCGGAACGATGGCTCGAGAAGGTGGCGCCTGAGAAGCAGCGAGGCTTGTTTAAGGTGTTTCTCGGGTATGCGCCGGGGGTTGGCAAAACCTACAGCATGCTTAGCGAGGCCATCCGGCGTCACGAAAGAGGCGAGGATGTGGTAATCGGTGTGGTTGAGACGCATGGCCGCCCACCTACGGCTGAACTCGCTACTCAATTGGCGGCTGTGCCTCGACGGGCACTTGAATTCCATGGCACGGTGTTTGAAGAAATGGACGTGGAGGCGATCATTGCGCGTGCGCCACAAGTGGTCCTGATCGATGAGTTGGCGCACACGAATGTTGAAGGCAGCAAGCACCGGAAACGTTATGAAGATGTGATGGCCATTCTCGACGCGAAGATCGACGTTTTGTCCACAGTCAATATCCAGCACATCGAGAGCCTCACGCCAATCGTGCACAGCCTCACCGGAATTACGATCCGCGAGACTGTTCCGGATTGGGTTCTGCAAAGGGCCGACGAAGTGGTAATGGTGGATCTGACACCGGAAGCTCTTGCAACCCGCATGCAGAGAGGAGATATCTATCCTCCCGAACGAATCGAGACGGCGCTGGCAAACTTCTTCCGCCGAGGAAATCTGATTGCGCTTCGGGAGATGGCACTTCAGTACGTGACTCGCGCTGTCGATCGCACCCTGGATGACTATGTGAAGAAAAAGAAGTTGGGCACGCAGTGGGCAGTACATGAACGTGTGGTGGTTTGTATTAGCTCCAGCCCGGCTTCGCAGCAGTTGATCGCACGCGGAGCACTGATGGCAGAAGGATTGGGAGCTGATCTCTATGTTTTGCATATTGACACAGGACAGGTGCATTCTGAAAAACGGGCGCGCACGCTGGATAGCAATAAACGTTTCGCCCGGAATCTCAAAGCTGAGGTCGTTGAGCTCAAAGGTAAAACTGTACCTCAGGCGGTAGCTGAATTTGTTCGGCAGAAACGCGCGACTCAGGTCATCTTCGGAAGATCCGCCATTCATGGGTTGAGAAAATACTTGTACTATTGGCAAATTCAGCGATTTCTTCAAAATGCTCCCTTCGTGGACGTTCACATCATTACGCAGGAATGAGGTTCAGAAGTGCAGAAGGAAGCTCTAGGCAGAATTCTGGTTGTGGATGACGAACCGCAGATTACGCGTGTCGTCCGGTCCGCTCTTATCTCGAATGGATACGCAGTCGAGGTGGCCAGCGATGGATTTACGGCTCTGGCTAAGCTGGCCGAATGGTCGCCCGATATGGTGATCACGGACCTCTCAATGCCTCGGATGGACGGCATTGCTCTCTGCTCGGAGATTCGCAGAGAGTCCAACCTTCCAATTCTCGTGCTCTCAGTCAGAGATCAGGACGATTCGAAGATAAAAGCGTTGGATGCAGGTGCTGACGATTATGTCACCAAGCCCTTCAGCATGGAGGAGCTGCTGGCTCGGGTGCGGGCGCATATGCGAAGACTCTGGTACACCGGAAGAGAAGCAGAAGCAATTCCTCTAGAAATTGGGGATTTTCGCATCGATCCCGATAAACGCCTGGTCGAAGTCTGCGGACGTGAAGTCCACTTATCACCTAAGGAATTCGATCTCCTTTTCTACATGGCGCAACGCCCGGAACGTGTATTGACGCATCGTAAGCTCCTGACGGCGATCTGGGGCGCGCGCGCCGTGGAACAGCCGGAATCTCTGAGGGTTCTGGTAGCTATGCTTCGCAAGAAGATTGAACCGGAGGGCGAGCCGAAGTACATCATTAATGATCCTTGGGTGGGTTATCGATTCGAGCCTGGCAATAGGTCTTAGACCTATATAACTTTTTAACTACTTTCATACGCACTTTTTATTCCCGTTCAAGCGAACATAAATACGGCCTTGTGTGGTGGCTTGTCTCTATGCTTTCGCTCGATGTACTCGCGGTTCTTATCTTCTTCAGCCTATTCTTCCTGCCCTACTGTTTAATCGGCTTTAGCGGATACCTCATTACCTCAGACCGGACGAAACTACCCGAGCGGAGTCTTGAGACTAATGTTTCTCGTGCCTTTGCTGAAAAGAGTGACAGCAACTCGGGGACAGCAACGCCGGAAGATCGTGCACGAGATAACCCATCGCCGATGAAGCGGAGTGCTCAGCCAGCGCAGCATGTCGACGATTCCCCGCAGCGGTTTCTCGCCATGGGCAAAATATGTCTGTCGGCGTCTCTCAATAACGGACTAACAACTGCACCCACACCTGCTCAACATGACATCTCTGTGGCAAAAATGCGCCTCTTCGTCGCTAAGCACCATGTGTCAGGGCTAGGGTTGCACAATCCGGGCGTAGCGATCCGTCACCTAGCCGGAATTGATTTTAGAAGGAGATAGAGATGTGGGACATTCTTTTGATCGTTTCAACGCTGACATTCTTCGCAATAGCAATTGCGTACATCCATGTTTGCGAAAAATTGAGGTAGGCCAATGACTATTGCGACTCTATTGTTGCTCATCCTGACGTTGTTTGTGTTTGTGTACCTGATTTATGCGCTGTTGCGCCCGGAGAAGTTCTGATGACGCCGAATGGCTGGCTACAAATCATTCTCTTCTTCGGCATCATCCTTGTTGTGACCAAGCCACTCGGAATTTATATGGAGCGGGTGTTTGAGAGGAAGCGCACCTTCGGGGATCGCCTCTTTGGTCCGATTGAGCGTCTGCTGTACCGTGTCATCGGCATCGATGAGTCTCACGAAATGCGCTGGATCGAGTATGGGATTTCGATGCTGTTGTTTAGCGCCATGACGATGCTGCTGACCTATGGCATCGAGCGCCTTCAGGCAATTCTTCCCTGGAACCCTCAGAAGTTGGTTGCGGTCGCTCCAGATCTGGCGTTTAACACTGCCGCGTCCTTCACAACAAATACGAATTGGCAGTCTTATGTACCTGAATCGACGATGAGCTATCTCACTCAGGCTTTAGGATTGACGACTCACAATTTCTGGTCAGCTGCTGTCGGTATCGCTCTGGCCATCGCCATCATTCGAGGGATTGCCCGGAAAGAAAGCAGTACGATTGGAAACTTCTGGGTCGATCTCACGCGGGCAACGCTACGAGTCCTGCTCCCAATCTGCATCGTGTATGGCTTGGCTCTGGTCTCTCAAGGAGTCGTCCAGAACTTCAGACCCTATGACACGGCCAAGGTGCTTCAGCCACAGAAAGTCACACTGATTGGGAATGATGGGAAACAGACGACGCAGATGATCACCGAGCAGATCATCGCACAGGGACCTGTCGCTTCTCAGGAAGCCATCAAAATGCTCGGGACGAACGGCGGTGGTTTCTTTAACGCAAACAGTGCTCATCCCTTTGAGAATCCAACTCCGTTGTCCAACTTCCTTGAGATGTTATCCATCTTTCTGATTCCTGCCAGCCTCACTGCAACTCTTGGACGAATGACAAAAAGTCCAAGCCATGGTTGGGCCATTTTTGCCGCCATGTCTGTCCTATTTCTTGTCGGAGTGACGACAGCGTATTGGGCTGAATCGCAGCCAAATCCTCTGCTGCATGGTGTCGATCAGCATGTGACTGCCACGCAATCGGGCGGCAACATGGAGGGAAAAGAGGTGCGTTTTGGCATTGCTAATTCAGCACTCTTCGCTACTGTGACTACCGACGCCAGTTGCGGAGCTGTGAATGCGATGCATGATTCTTTCATGCCGCTCGGCGGAATGGTGCCCCTCGTTAACATACTGCTGGGTGAGGTTGTGTTTGGGGGAGTCGGGGCAGGCCTGTATGGCGTCTTCATCATGGTTGTCCTTAGCGTATTTATCGCCGGCCTGATGGTTGGGCGCACCCCGGAGTATCTGGGCAAGAAGATCGAAGCATACGACGTGAAGATGGCGATGTTATATGTGCTGATCTTCCCGTTGTCGATCCTCATCCTTACCGCAATTGCTTCCACTTCTTCAACATTCGGGTTGCCAGGCCTGAATAACCTGGGCCCCCATGGGCTATCAGAGATGCTGTATGCCTATACTTCTTCCACCGGGAACAATGGATCGGCGTTTGCCGGGCTGAGTGCGAATACTCACTTTTACAACTTCACACTTGGAACGGCGATGCTGATAGGCCGCTTTCTCATGATCGTACCGATGCTGGCGCTCGCCGGGAATCTGGCACAAAAGAAGATGGTCCCACCGTCGTCTGGGACATTTCCTGTCACCACGCCCTTGTTCACGACGCTTCTGGTCGGGGTAATCATAATCGTCGGCGCATTAACATTCTTTCCCGTGCTGAGTTTAGGTCCTGTGCTGGAACATTTGATGCTTCACGCCGGAAGGATGTTTTAAGGGAGCAACTATGGCAACTGCATCTGTTATTCAGAACCAAAATACAACACCACCTGTAATAACCTCTTCCGGCAAGCACCGGAAATCGCTTTGGGACAGCCGCATTGTGCGGCAGGCGCTGATCGATGCCTTTAGAAAGCTGAACCCGCGCACGATGATGCGCAATCCCGTGATGTTCGTCGTCGAGATTGGAAGTTTCATAACAACGGTCCTTCTTTTTCGTGACGTGACGACACACCAGAGTTCCTTTGTTTTTGATCTGCAAATCACACTTTGGCTCTGGTTTACAGTACTTTTTGCGAACTTTGCCGAAGCGATGGCCGAGGGCCGGGGCAAGGCTCAGGCCGACACATTGCGTCGCGCCAAGTCGGAGACAACAGCACATAGGCTTCTGCCAAATGGAGAAAGCGAGGATGTACCCAGCGTCAAGCTACGTCTCGAAGACATCGTGATTGTAGTTGCCGGTGAGTTGATACCAGGAGATGGAGAGGTCATTGATGGAGTCGCCTCTGTTGACGAATCTGCTATTACCGGCGAGTCTGCGCCTGTGATTCGTGAGTCCGGCGGGGATCGATCTGCTGTGACGGGAGGGACAAAGGTTCTTTCCGATCATCTGAAGATCAGGATTACGTCCAATCCCGGCGAGACGTTTCTCGACAAGATGATCGCGCTCGTAGAAGGAGCTGAACGCCAGAAGACGCCAAACGAAATTGCTCTCAATATTCTGCTGTGTGGTTTGACAATCATCTTCCTTCTGGCAGTTGTCACTCTTCAGCCATTTGCCATCTATTCCCACGCTCCACAAACCGTATTTGTTCTGGTTTCCTTGCTGGTCTGCCTGATTCCGACAACCATTGGCGGACTTCTGTCGGCGATCGGCATCGCTGGCATGGACAGGCTGGTACAGCATAACGTCCTTGCCATGAGCGGGCGCGCTGTCGAAGCAGCAGGCGATGTGAACACACTTCTGCTCGATAAGACCGGCACCATTACGTTGGGCAACCGTCAAGCGGCAGATTTCATTGCTGCTCCCGGCGTAAGCAACGAGCAGTTGGCAGATGCCGCGCAGCTATCGTCACTTCCCGACGAGACTCCGGAGGGACGCTCGATTGTCATTCTGGCCAAAGAACGATATGGGCTGCGCGGGCGCGACCTGGAAGAGCTAGATGCGGAGTTCGTACCGTTCAGCGCTATCACACGCATGTCCGGCGTCAATATCGGCAAGACGGCTATTCGCAAAGGCTCCGCCGACGCGATCACCAAGTTTGTCGAAGAACGCGGTGGTGCGGTCCCGAAAGATGTGCGCACGGCTGTTGATACGATTGCGCGCTCCGGTGGAACTCCGCTCGTAGTAGCGCGAGGCAGTCAGGTCATGGGAGTCGTCTACCTGAAAGATATTGTCAAGGGCGGTATGAAGGAGAGGTTTGCCCAGCTGCGGGCCATGGGAATTCGCACCATCATGATCACTGGCGACAACCCCCTCACTGCTGCCGCTATCGCGCGTGAGGCTGGTGTCGATGACTTTCTTGCCGAGGCAAAGCCAAAAGACAAGATGGATCTGATTAAGCGAGAGCAGACACAAGGAAAGCTCGTCGCCATGACCGGTGATGGAACCAACGACGCTCCCGCACTTGCCCAGGCCGATGTGGGTGTTGCCATGAATACCGGAACACAGGCCGCGAAGGAAGCAGGCAATATGGTCGATCTCGATTCAAATCCAACTAAGTTGATTGAGATTGTCGAAATTGGAAAACAGTTGTTGATGACACGAGGTGCCTTAACAACATTTTCGATCTCTAACGACGTCGCTAAATATTTTGCCATCCTCCCGGCGATGTTTGCGGGTGCTTTCCCCGTTCTCAATGCGCTGAATATCATGCACCTTAAGACTCCAGAGTCAGCAATCCTTTCAGCGGTGATCTTCAACGCCTTGATTATCGTTGCTCTTATTCCCCTTGCGCTGCGCGGTGTGAAGTACAGAGCATTAGGTGCCGCTGTACTGCTACAACGCAATCTTTGGATTTACGGAGTCGGCGGCATCATCGTGCCTTTTATCGGGATCAAGATCATCGACATGATCATCACCGCCATTCATCTGGTCTAGGAGCCAACGTCATGCAAAAGAATCTTCTTATCTCTGTTCTGTATACAGTCGTAACCGGAGTCTTCTTGGGTATTCTCTACCCATTGCTAATGACAGGATTAGCTCAGGCTCTCTTCTACAACAAAGCCAACGGCCAATTAATCGTGAAGAATGGCGTGGTCATCGGCTCACGACTTATCGGCCAGAATTTTAGTGGCCCAACCTACTTTCACAGTCGTCCCTCTGCCGCGGGTACGAATGGGTATGATGCTACAGCTTCTGGCGGGTCGAATTACGGTCCGGCCAATAAGAAGTACATTGATCGCATCGAGGCTGACGTTGCCATGTGGCAGACGGAGAACCCAGGTGTTCCCGTTCCAGTTGATTTGGTGACTACCTCCGGTTCGGGACTCGATCCGGACATTACGCCCGCGGCTGCGTACTTTCAGGTTCCGAATGTTGCGAGGACACGCGGCATCCCAGAGGACCAGCTCAAGGAACTTGTGGCAAAGCACACGATTCAGCGACAGCTTGGCTTATTGGGTGAACCTCGTGTAAATGTTCTCGAACTGAATCTCGCGCTGGACAAAATCTTGGGAAAAAACTATGCCTCAAAATAAGATTTACAAGTAAGAGGCTGAGAGTTTGGGTTTGATGCAGCTCGACTGCATACATGAATGAACTTCTCGTCGGGATGAGAATCATCCATCAGTTTTTCCGGCTGTTTTGAAGAAGCTCGGGATCAACGATTTTAATGTGGACAGCTCAAAGTTATACCTCGACACACGCTCGCCATAGAGCCTTGTTTAAGGCTGAGGAGCAATCTGACGAGGAGGAATAAAGAACGTCTCACGATAGGATGCTTTCCATGCATCCTAAAAAAAGAACGAATATGTGACTCAGGGGAAAGTTGGTTGCGGGGGCAGGATTTGAACCTGCGACCTTTGGGTTATGAGAAGGCTAAATAACTGATTCTAAAAGAACTAGAGCGGCGTAGATGATCCCTAGCCACTCTTTAAAATCAGTAGGATACAGAATAGGCTTGTTATTGTTCCCCGGTTTGTTCCCTCGTTCTTTGCCTTGTCGAGCCATTCAACCTTTGGGAAGTGTGCACAAAGGTTATATCAACGATTGACAACTATTGACATATTCATTAGCCTTTCCTCCATGAATGTCCATCTTGGTTCAGTCTTCGATGAATTCGTTGCCGACCTTCTCAAGGGCGGGCAATATCAGTCCCAGAGCGAAGTTTTGCGCGAAGGGTTGCGCTTGTTGAAGGAGCGGGAAGAGATGAAGCAGATTCGCTTGAATGCTCTGCGGAAAGAAATCGCCGCTGGCATAGAACAGGCGGACCGGGGACAGTTCGTAAATGGGCCGGAAGCCTTTGCCCGGATCCGGAATCGAACCCGCCGATAGAATTTTGATAGATAAGATGAACCGATTTGTTCTCACGCCGCTAGCGGAACAGGATCTCAACGAAATCTGGGGATACATCGGCGACGATAGTGTTGAAGCCGCAAACAATGTTCTTAGCAAAATTGAGGCGGCGATCTACCGATTGGCGGAACATCCCGGCTTAGGGCATTTACGCGAAGACTTGGCGGACCGTCGGCATCGATTTTATCTGGTTTATTCCTATCTAATTGTCTTTCGCTCTGGAACTGACCCGCTGCAAATTATTCGAGTCTTACATGCGGCGCGTGACGTTCAAACGATCCTCGGCCTCACAGCTGAGGAAGCAGAGCGCGAACAATAATTCTGTGTCCATGTCAATGAAATCTGCTTCGGCTTTCGCTTTTGCAAAAGAGCGCACTATCAATGCGCGGAACGCATCCCATCGCCGTTGCCGTTTGAGAGAATTTCTTTAATTCGTTCTTTTGCGTCCGCTGCCAGCCAGTTTACAAAAAGTAGCTCCACGGTGAATGCAACCAGGATCGCAAATAGAAAGCTGGCGTAAAGATTCGGGACCGCTGCGTGTAGACCATGGCGGCAGACAAACAGGAGCAGAGCCACCCATGTTTTGCCTACCATGCCGAGAGGCCAGTATTTAAGTCCGTGGCAGCCTAACAAGACAAAACATGTTTCTATAAGCCCCGACTGTTTCGATGCATCTTTCATCGCTACCTCCAAGTAAATAGAACCATATGCCACCTTTGTTGCGAGCGCGAAGGTCACACAACAAGAGCTACGCTATGTGCTAGCGCTGACGGTTACTAACTTAGGGTAAATGTCTTCGAGCCGGTCAGCTGTATCCACTGGGTGTTGTTGACGAACGTGGGCTGGAGTACAACCGGCAACACGACTTCCTTTCGAAGGCCAGCTAGCATAAAAACGACTCTCAAGGCCGCTGGCTCCGCGTGGTCTGCGTAATTCTTATCCGGTCGTGGAGCCGCAAATAGTTCTCCGATCTTCTTCGGATCAAGCGGGATTTTGGTTTCTACACCGATCTCCTCGCTCAGTTCCGAGCTGGTGACATAAGCCTCGGATGACATCAGGAAATCGATTTGCTTGACCGCAATCGGCTTATTGGATTTAGCACAAAGAAGCTGATGGTCAGAAGTACCTGCGAAGGACAGTGACACTTCGAGCGGAGCATTGGCAGTCTCCTTGTCGGCGCGCGCAAAACCCTCTTCCGTCAACTCGTAGACTTCCTCATTGACTTGGCTCAAATAACCGAGTTCCGAGAGCCTCCTCAAAACCCGCTTCCATACTGCTGCCGAGCGTGGAGTATCCTCAACAAAATTCTCATCCTTGGCCTGAACGAAGAAACCACCCATCGTCGATCCAGTCAATATCTGCCCGTTTCGGTCGGCTGCTGTAGCCAACAAAAGGTGGATTTCTTCGGTGCTAAGCTCGGGGTCCTCGGCCACGATGTTGGCATCCGGCGGAGTCATCCAGAGATACTTGGGTCGATTCAGTTCAATCGTCAGATGATGTCCGAAGTCTGATCGCAACTGGTCATGACTGCCGTATTCGGCATAGAGGCCGCCGCTTCTGCATTCTTCCTTAAAGGTTTGCAAGGCGGCCCATTGCCCCTGATCGATAGCGTGCGGATCGACCGGAACATGTGAGAAATACAACATGGCGAGTTTTCCGGCTGCAACATGTCTCTTGATCTCTTCGACACTGCCGGAGATAAACTCGGGAGTCGCTGTCCCGATGCGTGTGCCAAAGATACCAACCAGAATATCTGCATCGAGCAGAAGATGCTCATTGAGGATCGCCTGCGGATGAGCTCCCATTTGAGGCGCACTGTGAGTCTCCCATTTCACAGGTTGTAGCATCAATCTTCGTGACAGGGAATTTGCGTTATTCCAGCGATAAAGTTCCTGAGTGACAATTTCGCGCTCGACGGCTACATCGCCAGGGGATGCAACCATCACTTTCAACACGTTCGCTTGAAAACCCATGCCATCTTTATACAGATGGCTGGTCCAAAACCAAAGAGCGCCCGGAGATGCCGGACATCCTCTGCGCGATGATGGCGCTTTACGGTATTGTCTTTGCAAAGACAGGCACGGAGTGGCGAATTGTCATGTGCGAGGATGATGCGACGGAACAGCAAAATTCGCAATGAGCTGGCGACGTGGATCGAGCAAGGAAATTACGGGCGCTACAGCGTTAGCTTTGCAAGGGCATCCCGATTCGAGGGGTACCTATCCAGAATGCTCACTGTAGACAGAAGGCTATGGACCCCAAATTTCAAGTCTCCCAAATGCCAGATGCCTATACTCTGCGCTTAGCTGCCATTGTCGTCACTCGCAGGCTCCTCAACCGACGGCTCCGGTTTGGCTGCAGGAATTGGTACAAGCAGATGACCTTCCAAAGACAGTACGTTGACGCCGTTCGTACGCAAGTCGGTGATCTGAGGCTCGGTGAGAAACGTAAAGATGAGAGTTTGAAATTTCGCATCTTTCGCGATCCTGCCGCTAAGAAACTTCAAGAAGAGCTCGATATGATGAGTATCTGGGTTCTGTTGTAGTGGCTCATCCAAGATGACGAATCCGGGGTGCAAGCCTTGCAGGTCCACGGAAGCAGCCGCTAACGCCAGAGAGTACGCGGCAACGAGCCGTGCAGGGTCACTGCCTGAACCGAGCGCCCGCAGGCGACGGACATTAAGGTACGGTTCATATTGGCCGAAGTCGAATCGCAAAGAGCCAATGCCACGATTGACGGCGGCGCTGTGTCCTAGAGCAAGCAGGTACTGGCCTAGTTCCTGCCTGAAGGTCGAGGTGCGACGCTCGATATCATTTTCGCCCTCGACATCGAGCTGTGTGGATTTGGCTTCAGACACCCAGTTGTCGATGGCACCCTGCAATTCGCGAAGATCGGCCTCCGTGTTATGAAGCCGGTCGATCAATCTTTCCTGAGTGGCGAGATCGGCAGCGGCTTTCACAATCTGCTCGCGGACAGGTCCGACGGAAGCCTCTACGTCTTCTAGAGCTCGCTGCGCATTTCGCAGTTCGCTATCAATGCGTGTAGTTTCAGCTTCGATCGCACGCAACGAGGTGGCGAGGACCACGAGCGTCTGTCGCGTCAAGGTGCGGTCGCGTTTCAATGCTTCGATATGCGCCTCGACCTCGGGGCCTGTTTGCTCCGTTAGCTGAAATTGTTCAAGATCAAGCTCTCGGTGGCAGGTAGGACACTCCAGATGTGCGAGTCTCCCTACTCCAGTGGTCTTGAGGCGATGAACATCGGTCGCTGAGCGAATCCGGTGGTCGAGACTCTCCAATGCATGTTCCGTGTCGGAGTATTGTCCTCGCAGACTGCGCAGCTCGGAATTCATTTTGTGCCGCCTCTGTTTGAGGTCGATCACATTTTGCGAAGCCGAAGGTGCCGCGGTGACGTTGGCGGCATCGATGGGTTGCTGCGTCAGCTTCTCACGCAATACGCCCAACCTCTCGCGGGCAGCGGTGAGTGCCTTGGCGAGATCGACATCCGCGCCTTGCAGCAGTGCTTCCGCTAAGGTCTTGCTCGACCAACGGGCAAGAATCTCGTTGACCGATCTGTTGCCAGACCATTCAACAGCCCACCCCTGCCGGCTGAAGATTTGCCCCACTCGTTCGGCCAGTACACGTGCCGAAGCCCTAAGAGAATTTTCGCGCGTCGTTGATCGTTGACGAGCTACCCTCTGATCCAATGCGGTTGGGGCCCCGAGAAGATACTCGACGGCGATCTCACGAATTTGTTGCTGTCCATAGCGACCAATCTGTCGCGCCTGTAGTTCAGTCCACCCCTCTTCCTGTTCGATGTAGAAGAGAGGCGCGAGATTTTCCAGATAGACGTAGGCGTCTTTCCCTTCGAAAGTTGTCGTCCGTTTCGTCGGCCAGCCGACCCATTCGAAGAGGAAGCGTTGATATCCCGTTGTTTCGTCCACCATCGTTCCGAAGCCGGTGAGGAGTGTCAAACGAGAGACCTGCTCTCCCGCATGTCTCTCAAGATTGATCTTGTTGCGGTCATGCGTGATTGCGCGAGAGATGCGACGTTCCTCTCCGTCGCTCCGGAGTAGGCCGATTTCGGCCTCTGAAGAGATGACCCTTACGTTCTTGGCATCACCTAAATCGAGCTCTTCAAGCACTGCCTCTGGTAAGAAGGAGGGATCGCTGTCCTTGCGTCCCAGCATGACTTCTAAGCCGAGACACCAAGCGATGGCTTCTGCCGCCATAGATTTGCCGAATGAATTGCGAGCCGATGGTACTCGGCATTCAGCTCCACGCCGATGTAGTTGCGGCCTGTCAGCGTCGCTGCCGCACAGGTGGACCCGCTGCCTGCAAAGCAATCGAGCACCAGCTCGTTCGGCAGAGTGAAGCTGCGAATCAACTGTGCCAGTGTCGCAACTGGTTTCTGAGTCGGATGGAGTTTGTTGCCGCTGTAGGGCATCTCCATCACATCCATGAGCGGCTGCTTCGGTAGTGGTGGTCTGCCCTTTGCAAGTAGAAATGCCTGCTCGTGTGCATAGCGAAGGAACCTGCTTTTCGAGCTATAGCTTTTGCGAAACACGATGTGTCCGGCAGGCTGAAAACCCGCGTCTTTCCATGCGTCGAAGAACACATCGACCTTCGTCCAGCCGTAGAACATCACCGCGACCCGGTTCTGGTTCAGCACGCGATAGGCTTCCTTCATTGCGGGCTTGAGCCAGTGGGCATTGGCATCGTTCTGAATGGTGCGCCCCGATCGGTCGCGGTAGTTCACCAGGTACGGCGGATCGGTCAGGATGAAGTCCACGCTGTTGGCTGGCATCTGACGCATGACCTCGATGCAATCTCCCTGCGCGATGGTGTTGAGCAACTGCCTGGTTGATTTGTTCTGGATGGCCTGCATGGTTGGAATCTCCTTTGTGGTCCCGGAGTGATCTCTCAGGACACACTCCCGGAGGGCGCGAGAGAGGGCTGCTCCCAAGGCGGGAAGATGCTTTTTCGGGGGGACCTTCAGGGGGAGCCGAAACCCCGCAGGGGCGCATGGGCCAGGCTCACGCAACGTGTCATGGAAAATCAGCGTGGCTCATGCGAAGCAGAATCTTTCCGGCGCGGGGCGCAGCCTGTCTTTCTCTCGCGGTGCCTGAGAGAACACGGAGCACAGGGATCGACCTTCGCCTGCGGGCTTCCGAACAAATGGGCCGGTCATTTACCTGTTCAGCACAAGAAGGGTCTTCAGCAAAATGCACAAAGAATGATTCACTCCAGCGGATAAGAACAGTAAGACAAATAACTTATCGCCGATCAAAGTGGTTATGCAGAATCTGCATACCCCACGCCTCAAAAAGCATAACCTCCGCGCGGAGAACCTTCCTATCGTCCGGTTCAGAGGCGCTCGACCTGTTGGCATCGGATGATTCCTGTATACAGATCACGAGGGCCTCGTCTGTGAGGTCCATCGTGTCAAATTCAATTCCCATTCCATCTGTGCGTTTGCCTGAGCAGGAGTCTGCTCATACGGAGCCGTTCGTCACTCCCGCAGAAGCGGCGGTCTTCCTGCGCTGTGCTCCTGTCACCGTCAAACGCCTTGCGCGAGAAGGCAAAATCCCCGCTCACTCGATTCACAATGGTATTCGTAAACGCTGGCGATTTCTGATCTCAGAACTGGCGATCTCGATGAAGAAAGAGGTATCTTCGGACAGGTCATCTACGCCGCTTTCCCAACCGAAAGAAAGGGGAAAAGCGGTATGAACAAACAACGGCAAACCTATCAACAGGGCTGTATCCAGCGGAAGAAGCGGGAGCGCGGCTCGGATGTATGGATTCTGCGGTATCGGGAAAACGGCATGTTGAAGTCCCTCACCATCGGCACGGTCCTGGAGTTCAGGACGAAGGCGGAAGCACAGCGTTCGCTGGCCGATGTACGGGCTGACATCAACAACAATGTCGAGGTAGTGACGTTCGGCCAGTTGTGTGATCGTTACCTGAAGGAAGGCGTTCCCGAACGGCACACGACGGCATCGGCGTTGCGCTCAATGGTCAAATATCGGATCAGGCCGTATTGGTTTCAGGAACGTGTTTCCGACATGGCGAAAAATCCGATGGCGGTCGAGCAATGGATCAAGGGCTTGATGACGATTCCACGGAGGAAGGACGAGAAGCCACGGCCACTCGCTCCGAAATCCAAGGGACACACCAAGGCCGTCTTCCATCGCTTGTTCGAGTGCGCGATGCGCTGGCGGTATCTGGAAGTCCAGCGCAATCCGATGTCGCTGATCGAGCTGCACGGATCGCCGAAGAGGACGCGCAAGATCGTCCTCGTCACCACCGAGCAATACCAGAAACTGCTGCCTCTGCTCCCACAGCACTGCCGGGTCATGGTGACTTTGGCCATGTGCCTGGGGCTGCGCGTCAGCGAGATTCTGGGATTGCAATGGGAGGACGTGGATCTCGGTGGGGCCACGCTTCAGGTGCGGCGCTCCGTGGTCAACGGTCACGTCGAAGATACAAAGACATTAGCCAGCGAGGATGAGCTTCCGCTCCATCCTGATCTGGTTGATGTCGTTCGTAAGTGGCGGAAAGCCGAGTTGCCGGTTAATGGCTGGCTGTTCGGCAACATCGACACCGGCAAGCCGTATCACGCGGACACGATGCGTCAGCGTCATCTCAACAAGGCAGCTGCGAAGATCGGCCTGCCGAAGTTGGGCTGGCATGCCTTCCGGCACACGTATCCGGCAAGACTATCGGAACTCGGTCTGCCGCTCGAAGTGCAGCAGAAGCTGATGCGCCATGCGTCCATCGACATGACCACAAAGTACGGTCGGAACTCGATGCTCAATGTGACACGTCCGGCCAATGCTCAGGTCGTGGAACTGGTGATGAAGAAAGAGGCCGAAAAAAGCGAAAAGGGAGCAGGTCTGGATACCTGTTCCCTTATTGTTCCCTCGCCGATTTCGGCTGGTCTTGTAAGTTGTTGATTCTTTGGTTGCGGGGGCAGGATTTGAACCTGCGACCTTTGGGTTATGAGTGGCCGGGAACTCGCGTAAATACAAGACTTTACAGGACGAATGGCTACCCGGAAGTATGGAAAAGTACCCGCTGGACAGGGATTTGGGAGTGAGTTGGGAGTGCATTTGCGGTGACTGAAACAGGATTGAATTGCACTAATTGTGGTACATTTATATTCGTTATTTGTTCGCCTATTTACATCTGCAGACGGACGGCCTTAGTTTAGTCGTTGGGCAGAAAACCCAATGGTCATAGGTCGCTCTAGGCAGTGGGTTGGATGTGAGTTGGGAGTGGCCGCGCACTCATGTATCTAACTGATTTTTGGGTACAGATAGAGATGCGCAACTTCAAAAGTACCCAATAGACACGCTAATGAAAGTCTATTGGGAGTGTGTTTAGATCATAAAGTTCAGGCCGATATTGTGTTGATAAGGGTATTGATCGGCCTTCTCAAAGTGTCCGAGTATGCTGCTGGTTATGTAAATGCTTCCAGTATCAATGAGTACCTCCGTTAATCCTTATGCTCTGACTTTGTCTGATTCCCACTTGAGTGGAAGCAAAGGCGAAGTGTGGGAGAATGCTTGGGACGGAGTCTATTGGAATGAACGACAATATGGCAGATGTAGCGGCATTTCAGAATGTTAATCAGTTGAGTGCTTGGGATCCGCTTCAGAGCGGCTCCGATGATCCAGAATTTGTGCTTGCGGCGCAAAAACGCGAGATACGCAACATCCTGAAGAGCTACACAGGATATTACGATTTGTTTTCCGAGCTCATCCAGAACGCATTTGGATGCCGTTGATAAACGGGTGGAGGAAGGCGAATTAGGATATGAGCCAAAAATCTGGATAATGATCGATCTCCCGAATGACTCTGTATCGGTTACTGATAACGGCTGTGCAATGTCAGCCTCTCAGTTCAAGGGGTTCTTAAAGCCCAATTTCTCTTTTAAAACAGGAAATTCCTCTCGTGGCAGCAAAGGCGTGGGAGCGACATACCTCGGATATGGGTTCAACTATCTCGAAGTAGCAACAAAACCTTCACCAGACGTAATGTTTAGTGGGACTTTAGAAAATGGCCGCGATTGGCTTGACGATACGGCAAACGTCATCAGTCGCCCCAAGGTACAGCCGACGGCCGTTACGCATGCTGAGTTCACTGAAGTAGATCGTGGTACGTCCGTCACTCTGAAGCTACAGGGTGAGACCATTCGGCCCCGAAGTTTGCAATACTTCATTGCTCGGACGGCAGAGCAGTGGGCCTCTCTTCTGAAGGCGCACACGCCTCTCGGCGGTATTTATATCTGCGGAGATGTTCCACCTAACGTCTCGATCCGGCTGAATGTAATCCCGCATGCGGGGAAAGGGATCGAGCCGAGTGAAGTTATTATGGACGGCCCGCGTTACCTCTTCCCGCACGAGGTCCTCGGTAGAACTGCTGACCTGCGTGAATTCCTTAGAGACCAAGCAATGCGTGCCCAAAAAGGGCAGGATCTTTCGCGAGTTCCACCCAAGTTTTCTAATTTGAATAGCATCTGGGGAGAGTGGACCGGAGATGAGATTTTGGGAGGCGCGTCGCCGATACGTCCTAAGCTGGATGAGAATGAACGAAATCTTCTCACCGCACTGAAGCCGCAGATCTATGCGTTCATGTGTTATTCGACTGATCTATGGGACGATTTTAACGACAATAAATTGAAGCTCCGGAAAGGCAGTCGAATCTTGAGCGGAGGTCTTCAGTTAGCAACAAAGCACATGCCGCAAGGCCATCCCATAACAATTCCTCTGACCAGTAACATAGGCCTTCAGAATATTGCGCATATTATTGTGCAGTTTCCTAATGCAGAGCCGGATTTGGGAAGAAAGGGGTTCCAGCCAGAAGTAACAAAAGTTGCCGAAAAGCTTTCGGTTTCAATTGTCACAGCATTTCGACATCACTATGAGCGTCTTTTGCGGCGAAACACCGGGGCTCCGGCATTGATGCAAGCTTTAAAACTGGAGCAATGGATCGACGAACAAAAGGCACATGAGAAGCAATACCCCCTGGTCATAAAAGGTAAGGGATTATTTGCTCCGATGGAGGAGCTTCCAATCCGCTCTTTACCCCTCGTCGAGCAGGATGTAGTTGCATTGTTTAATCAGATGCTTTCTTCGGGAATCATCAGAGGAATTCGCCTTTTATCCTCAAGTCAATACAAGCAGTACGACGGCTTATATCGAATTGAGATGGAGCCCCCTTTCTCCAAATACACTTTGTCGCATGAAAACCCGCTTGGAGTAGAGGAGGATCATTTCGCTGGCATCGAAGAAGCTATCATCTCTCCTGTACGGGTTCTTGAATATAAGTATTCTCTCAACGCTCTTATGGAAGAGCTCGATACCGGATTCAAAAATGCTCATGAAATCGGCCTAGCCGTCTGCTGGGAACTGGGAGAGAAATGGCAGGAAAACTTTGACATCCTTTCCTATCTGGATCGAGAGAACGTTCATCATCGCGAATTTCATGGTATTACCCATAGTCTGTCTCACGGTTCATCTGGGCTTCCTGCTTTTCAGATAATTGCTCTGAAAGACCTTATCTCCTACCTGATCGATGCGGAAGCTGAAAGTGAGCAACAACGGGAGTTGTACTCTGATATCGCGGAGATCTGATAGCGTCATGGCTGCTTCTCCAGCCTTATGTGAATTTCGTTAGCCAGAGATGAGTTGCGGATATCGCTCCTGGTCCGTTTATGTCGGCGGTGTATTCATGTCAAAGGCTGGATCCGATACTAAGGTTTGACATCGCAACATCCGTGAGCCAATTAGCGACCCGGTCGGCTATCAGATCCATATGCTCGCGCTTTGGTCCCTTCAGCGCACATTCCCACAACACCAATGTTCGCCAACCAGATATTGCCAAGTCTTCCAGAGCCCTGCAATCTCGTTTTTTGTTGCCTTCGATTTTGGCAGCCCAGAATCCAGTTCTGGTTGCAGGGAGCTTAAAAAGGGGGCAGTCATGACCATGCCAGAAACAACCGTTGACAAAGATAACCGAATGAAACTGCGGGAAGACAAGATCCGGGCGTCCCGGTAGGTCACGCCGATGAAGACGAAAACGGAAACCACGTGCGTGCAGGGCACGACGTAGAAGCATTTCCGGCTTCGTGTCTTTTCCACGAATTCGACTCATATTGAGCCGTCGTTGTTCTGTTGTCAGGACGTCGGTCATGTCTTTTCACGCGATTGCGTCTTGGCTGATCATCTGCAAAGCCAAACCAATCTCGGCTGTCGTCATGCCCGGGCGCATCGTGATTGCTCCGAAGCGGAAGTTGCTCCGATATACGGGATGAAACAACCTCCCTGGCATCGGTGTCTCCCGGTAATCAGCAATCAGTTGCGGGATATCTGGAGTCAACAGATATGCAGCGGCAACGATCCCTTCCATGGAACCACTGTCAGCTTCATGGACGAGAGCATCACGGTAGGTATGGATTGAGTCAAGAGCTGCATTCAATCCCTCATTAATTCTGTATTTGGAATCCAAAATGATGAGCCGACCTGTCCCCATCGGCGGGTCCTGCATAATGACAATGTCAGGTACCATGTTGCGGCTGAACGAGCCTCGTCCGCCGGGTTCGATCCAGAACTCCCGGTATTGCTTCTGGAAGCAGAGTTTCCAACCGTCTTCCAGAGATACGGTAACCGCACCTGCTGCCACCGTTACGCCGCCCCTGGCATCCGAGATGAACAGATTAGTGGTTTCAAGTTTTTCAGCTCCGAACTCCTCAGCCGCAGCTCTGACAAGCCGGAGAAAGCACCACAGCTCGTACAAATCAAAAGTTCGGGCTAGTGGCATATCTAGAAAATCGCCAAAAACGGCGGCAATGCCGAGATCCATGTCCTGTGAGAGACGAAAGAATCTGCGGTAAAGAGGATCGTTTCTGAAAATGGCGGAAAGCCGAAGTATGGGAGGAGCTTCGGCAGCTTCTTTGAACGGAGGCTCCATAGCCATGCCGGATAAACTGTGGCTCATACGACGACAACGAAACGCCCACTTTGAATGTTCTCGTCGTATATCTGCATCAGCTACTTTTTGATCACGTGTGAGCACTCCTGCGACAGCGGAAAGCCACGAAGACCAGGAGCGAAGACACGCACCCATCTGTCGGTGTTCTACAAGGTCTAGGGAGCTACGCCTTTCTCTGATACTAATTCGTTCAGGAAGAAATCCGTTAAGCGCATTTGGTAAACGTGTGGAGCTGCTCGTTTCCGAATTAATTCGGCCACTTCGAAAGGCTTTTAGTATCTCCTGCCCCTTCGCCCGTTTCGCTCTGTGATAAGGAACAGAAGTTTCGGTGGAAGCTAATCTGCGGCGTGGATGTCGGACAATATCAGAGACAACTTTCTCCAACTCCTTGATGCGAGACCGTAGGAACTCAAGCCGTGCGATTGCGGGGGGTTTCGTACCGACACCACGCGCAATACTTTTGCGAAAGCTACTCATTGAGAACAGAGCAAATGTGTCCTCAAGAATTTCACGCACCATCGTGTCGAAATCGTGGCGTGTAAGCTTACGCAGGTCGGGGTCAGTAATCAGCTCGAATCGGCGCGGATTATCTTTTGGTATGCGTAGCGTAGCTTCGACCGTGCCGGACTGAAATCCAGGCTGCCACCGCCAGCGAGCGGTATTCGGGACCTGAGATCGAAGAGCCTCAAGTGGATTATCGTCGATTAGAAGTTCTGCTAATTCTGCGTTGGGGGCTCGCAGCTCAAATAGATAACTGCCAGTCTCATGGATACCGCCAGAAGAGATGAGTTCAGGATCGGGCCAAACCCTCCAGGACGTTCCCGTCATCTCATCGCGGATAATGAGTTCCGACATATTAGCTCTTAGCGGCTCGCCTGGAAGGAGCCAAACTCATCCAGGTCGGTAAGAAGATGATCAATGAAACGACGTGATCTTGGCAGCTCAGCAAGTGTTTTGGCTAATCCGGTGAGTAGTGGACGCTGCTTTTCGGAACCCCGTAGCTTTACTAGAACTTTCTGCACCATAAGTTCATCCATGGTGGCATTCGAAGAAGTTCCCAAATGACCTGCCGAAAAGGCGTGGTATCGAATAACTTCTTCAGCAACGCGATAGCCAAATCCAAGGCCATGATGTGTCATCAGATTGTGGACGGCAAGCAGGTATGGTTCGCTAGATGCACGGGATGCTGCGAGTAACGGTTCTCTAGCTTCCAGGCCAGACAGGAAACCAGCCAGATCGACAGAGGACATATCGATAACCACAGCTCGATCCAATACCTTGTCGCTGACAGGATTTGTGGTTTCGTCAACATTGACAGTGCCCGTGATATACAAATTGGAAGGCAACGGCAGTTCGGCCCGGATGCTTGTTCCGTTGCTTCCCTCCAGAGGGACGCTGTTCGAGTGAAGCGTCAATGCTTCGTTCGTCTCCATAGCAGAAAGCAAGTCCGAGAAATAATATTCGACTCGCGCGAGGTTCATCTCATCCAACACCACGAATACGGGTGAATCCGGATAAGCTGTTGCCAACAGCACTGCCTCAAGAAAAGGGGGCACGATATAACGGTTGGAGAGCACGTCGTAGTATCCTGTGAGGCCGGTCGGATCGGTCCATTCGGGACGTACCGCGCATACAAATAGAAAAGGATCCGGCGACTTAGGATTTTCAAGTCCATGTACCGCGCGAGCATAACGCAGAGCCAGTTGCGTCTTTCCGGTTCCAGAAAGGCCAGCCAGGATTACGAAATGTTTATTAGGTAGGAAATTTAGCGCTGCATGGTATCGGCGAATCTCACCCCCCGGATAATGGCCACCGGCGGTCTGTACTGCAGTCTCAATCTCCGCTAGTGGGATTGCGGCGGGCATCCGCTGCATTTTCTGACTAACAGCCGCTTGGTCGGTCCACACTCTCAGTTCATGGATTTTGTTACGACCAACGAGATCTCCAAGCCAGCCAATAAATTCTCGCGCCAACAAACTGCGTCGCGCTGATGCGGTTGGCGGGTAGAGTGAGACAATGATTTCATCCGGCTCTGTGGCCGGGCCGAAGGGTTCCAGATCGATGTTGAGGCTGTTCCAGAATCCTGAATTCCTCAGCCAGAGCTTTCCGTCACGAGCTATATAAATCGGAACAAGGTTGTTGCGCGTGCTGTATTTAATGGCTGCTTCTGTCTCGTCTCCCTCCTCGTCCCCCTCGGCAGAGAATAGTGAAGCGTCACCGTCAGTTTTGGCCGCTGCGCCCAACTCTTTCATACTCGCGAGTCTGGCAAGGAGGTGCGCTCGATCTTTGCGGACGAGCACGGCAAAATAAACCTCATCTTCCGGAGGAAATTTCATTACGCATGCGAAAACGAAGGCCTCGGCATCATCCCTGGCGCTGTTGAGATTGGCGACGCCAATCTGTATGCCACCTTCAACAATCTTTGCGCTATTGGAAACCCCAAACAGTTTGCTAGGACGGAATCCCTTCTTCGTGCCGAAATGCTTCTGAATTGCCTCAATAAACTGCTGCTGTCTCGTGGCAAGGCTCATCAACCGTCTCCTCCTGGCCTTGTGTAAGCGCCTTCATTATCTGAGTAGCTATGGCCTTCGCCATCAAGGGGGGGACTGCATTACCGATTTGTCGGAACGCAGGATTCATTGTGCCGGAGAACACGAAGCCGTCTGGAAAGGACTGAAGCCGTGCTGCCTCACGCACCGAGATAGTCCGGGCTTGATTGCTGTCATAGTGAATGTGACTGTAGCCATCTTTCCCTAAGTGCGCCATCAACGTTCGTGCGGGTTGCTCGCGCCACATCTTACGCCACTTATTTGGAAATTTGCTGACGTCATATGGAGGCACTATTGAGTCGTGAAGCTTCTTATACTCGGTGGAATTTTCAGAAAGCAATTTTCCCGCACGGCGAAGTTTCGCAAGTCGCTCCTGCAACATCTTTTGCGCGTGTTCCCAAGCCTCAGGATATTGGTCGCCTGGATTGAGTCGTGCGAACAATTCGTAGTCGCGGGGTAAATAGCGGATAACGTGATCCGTCAACGATTCTGGTGCCTCGAAACTTGGCCATGTTCTCATCAGGCGGGCGTAATCATTGATGGTGGCAACATGCCCATATGGGATTGGTTTATCGAAACGTCGTGCACCGCGCTTCAACTCGCCAGAGCGAAGGAGCGCCCGGGCGTTAATGGAAGGGAGATCTCCTATTGCCTCCTCCGCCGTTATGGCCGAAGGCAATTCCGGATTCGCCTCTGGGGGTTCAACGTAATCGAATGCCTCGGCGGTCAGTCCGGCACCGCTCAGCAGCTTAAGAGCGACGGACCGGGATCCTTCATATCCCGGAGGAAGATCGACCCAATGCGTAGGCTGTGGGAAGACAACAGGTTTGTCGAGTTCTTGACGATAGCCGATGAGGAACATACGTTCCCTCATCTGCGGGACACCATAAAAGGCTGCGTTCAGCAAAGTATAGCGAGCGACATAGCCCTTTTGTTCCAGTACTTCACATGTCTCTTCGGCGATATTTTGGCCGCCGTGGTTCAGTGCATCTGGAACATTCTCCATCAGAATAGCCAGAGGTTTAAACGCTTCAACGTACTCCAGGTACTTCAAATAAAGTTTGGCTCGCGGATCATGCTTAAAAGCTTCAGGATGAGCATCGATTTCACGAAGTTTAGAGCGACCAACTCGCGCAAAAGCCTGACAGGGTGGTCCACCAATCAGTACATCAATAGCAGAACCCACCGGACCGAGGTTCAGGTCAGCAGCTAGTGATTCTGGAGATAAGGTTGTAATGTCACGTGGACTACTGTGCTGCGCGATTCCTCTATGGAAATTATGTCCATGAGATGCGGCTGCGGATGGGTCAAGCTCAACTGCAGCAGAAATCTCGAAGCCTGCACTATGAAATCCGAGCGACAATCCGCCGCAGCCTGCAAAGAGATCGAGTACGCGGAGACGACCTCCGTTAGCTATCCTGGCAATTTTCTGTCCGATGGGATTCTGTTGCTTTTTCATCATTAGCTTTCGCGGATCATCTCAGAGGACGCCCCGAATAGTTCGTGTTGTGGTCTGAATTGTTCCTGGGCCAAATGTTCACGGATAAGGCGAACAATCAGCGTCGACTTCTTAAATCCCCGCTCCTGGCAATACGCTTCAAAGCGTTCCGCTTCCTCATGGGACATCAAGACCTGGACTCGCACAGGAGCTGCCATTTTTGCCTCGTGATTGCTAATTTTGCATTTGTCTCCGCACATTAGTCAACACTTCTACACATTTTTGCACCCTCTCACATCTCCGTCCTTTTGGCGATGTGTATTACAATAGAAATTGATAATATTCATCGCGCACGAAGGGGCATCTCATGTCTTCTACACGCACGGCAAGCATTCACAACACCCACGACCTAATCTTTACGGTGCAGTACGGCGGCCAAACGCAAGTGATAACGGACGAGGGTGTAGACCCCAAAACGGCAGAGGCCACGGTCTCCGTTCTCAAACAGGTTGCAGAGATGATGCCAGCCTTACTTGAAAAACGCCGCGCCCAGAAATGGGACGCTCTGGTCGAAGCCCTTACGCCCGATGTTGCCCTCTCTCCGACGAAGGTACTTGAGGCAGAGATGAAGAGTGCGGCGATGACTCAAATGTTGGAGGGCCAGGATTTTGTTACCGCAACGGACATTGCGCGATTGGGCAAGTTCAGTGTGAAGAATCCCAGCTCGCAGCCGAACCGCTGGAAACGGTTGGGCCAGATATTCGCCATTCATCACCGGGGTTCGGATTACTACCCTCTCTATGCTCTCGATCCAGCTGACGGCTATCGTCCCCGCCCGGTCGTGGCCGATGTGCTGCGCCTCTTCTCCGGCTCGAAGGACTCGTGGGGTACGGCATTCTGGTTTGGCAGCGTGAATAGTTACCTGAGTGGCAAGCGACCGCAGGATGTATTGGCTGATGCGCCGGAACCATTGTTGCGGGCTGCACGAGCGGAGGCAGAAGGACTCCAGCATGGCTGAGTCCGTGGCCGGGGTACGGCCACCATCAGGAAGATTGAACGCAACCCTGATTCTGTGGGGAAAAGGCAGGACCGTCTTTCGTGTCCACCGCTCCATCTACAAAGCCGATCAATTCAACGACAGCCGTAAGGGAGATGCAAGGTTCAGCCCGCTCATGGATGCTGAACGCAAGTCGGTAATCCCCACGCTCTATGCCGGAACCACTCTTGATTGCGCTCTAATGGAGAGTATCTTCCACGATGTTCCATATCGACCGGGCCTCAAGACTGTATCCAAATCAAAGTATGTCGAGGGCGTAATCTGTTCAACTCTGCATCTGGCTGCCGATCTTCGGCTCGTGGACCTGAGTTCGGTGTCGCTCCACAAACTAGGTGTCGCTCCAGCCGATCTCACACAAACAGAAGCCGCTTACTATGCTGCATCGCGGGAGTGGGCGCTTGCCCTGTATGAGCAAAATCCCACAGCCCAGGGCTTCATCTGGACATCTCGCAGAGATGATGACGCGAAAGCTATCCTCTTGTTTGGGAACCGAGTTATACCGGGTACGCTTGAAGTGGAAGCCGATGCCTTTTCCCTGTTGCAGCCGGACGGGAGCGCCAGGAGGGAAGTTCTCCGTCTTGCCGTCCGTCTCGATGTTCTTCTCATACCTTGAAGTAGAAAATACGAGGCTCCGAAAGGTGGTCTTAAATGTCCAATTCATCGCCGCATCCAGAAGACCTCAAGCGAACCACTTCTGAGCTTGCAGAACAGCCATGTGTCGAAACGGAAGACGATGTGAAGAGAAATCTTACAGAGCGCCGGAAGGCTTTAGCTGAGCTAGCGGCCTATGACCAAGAAATCAACATATAAAGCCAAAGCTGCTCCAGCTTCTCCGCATCCGTTTACAAACCATTGAAAGCGAACACTAACTGCGCATAGGTCCCAAATGTCGAGTCACTTTGTATTAGGACTAGGAACTAACGACAGTGAGCTTCGCAGATTTGGAATGTTGGTATCACGATTCGGCTTACCTCCAGGCAAGGCAGTCATCGTGAGACCAAACATCATTGCATCCAGTTCCTCTGAACTGATAGATAGATTAGCCGCCACTTGCGCTCTAGTCACACCGTCGTCAGCAAGCATCTTGAGGACCTTCGCCATCAGCAACGAGGTCTCGCGCGGCACACTATCGATCTCATTCGTTCGGGCTCCCATATTGGAGATTGTGATACACAACTGCCTATAGTGGTAGTCGGTTGTCATATTCAGTTGGTGCATTCGGTAGTTGAGAGCCGCAAGAGAGACTTTCCATCTCTTCTTCCACTTTAGCAAAGCTGAGATAGTGGGATTGGGGACGACGTTAGCGAGAACATCCGCATCAGGCATGAGGAACGCAGAAGCGAAACGGTTAGCTTCACTTTCAGCTTCCTTTCCAGTGGGCGCGCCCTGCCGGTGCAATACCAAATGACCCAACTCGTGTGCAGCGTCGAAACGGCTGTGCTCTGAACTCTTCTGTACATTAAGCATCACGAAGGGTGTCTCGTCTTTCCACATAGAGAACGCATCGACCTCACGTGCCTTTACAGAGAGAGAAAAGACACGTACCCCCTTGGATTCAAGCAAATGAATCATATTGGAGATCGGTTGAACACCTAGCCCCCATTCCGTGCGTACAATTGCTGCCGCAGCTTCGGGAGTCGCAAGCCGCAAGTTCGGGACGGCGGATTTCGGCATTCCAAACCGTTCATTGAGCCACTGATTGAGCAGCACGCACATGGCACCTTGCCCAAGGGCTTCATCGCGTCTCGAAGCTGGCATTCGCGCCATAGAACGGAAGCTGACGGCTGATGCGTCAATCTCTTCTAAATCATCCCCAAAGAAAAACTCCTCTGGGAACTTCAATGTCTCCACAATACGCTGCATTGTCTCTGGGCTGGGGCAGTCGCCAGATTCATATTTCATAATCGACTTCAGGCTAACGCCGATTCCCGCAGCGAGTTCCGTCTTCTTTAGCCCCCGTCGCCTCCGGGCGAGCGCAAAGCGATTCGGATTGAACATATCCTTTGATTCATCCGAGCTTTGTGACCTCAACTTCATATTCTCCATCCGACGGCCCATCATCATCGGGCGACTGTGAAACGGTTAGGCCACCTTCATCGAGCGGCTGTGAAGCCAGCATAATTCTTTCGCTCCATCCATCGACAGAACGGGTCTTACTCATTCTGATGCCTCTGGAGAGTTCCATCCGAAGCACATTATTGACCTCATCGGGGTACATGAGCAGCCACCAAAACTCGTACCCATCAAGGGGGTGTCGTTGCTGCTCGTCCATACCCTCGAACATATCGGGAAACAGAAGAAGATCGTTCTCTTCCACTGCTTCCTCAGTACGGGGGCCTTTCCACGGTCGAGTGCTGGGAGGCTGAGTGATATCCCCATTCCCCGTATTGCTATCCGACGTAGCGACTAGCAGAGCCAGCTTCCGCTTATGGTTGACTACCAGAGGATGACCAGCCGGATCTATACGCTGAAAGCCCGACGGCGTGAGCAATTGCCCCATCGTCGCCAGCGCATTTGAGTACATCACATTACCGGAATACCACTTCGGATGAAACGGTGTGCTTCCCAGCCTGGCTAGCTTGCCGCTTCGCCCTGCTGCTTTCAGAATCTCTGCGCTAAGGCCAAGGAGAGAAAGGCGTTCCTGTACTTCGTATTCCTTCTGAATAAGGGCTCGTGCCTGCATGCTGGCCTCCGCTTCCACTTTTATAACATCATTTGATGTGAAAAAAGTGGAACTTTCTGCTACGCTCAGAAAAGAACATCACCCACCTCAGCGAAACTGAGACGGGAAGCAGCTCAATTCCGCTGCCTTCGTCCAGCACTGATGCGAACGCCCTCGGCCCGAATGTGCCTTGGTATGGGTACGCGGTGCCGGGCAGCGCCGACTGGAGCGATTGATTGAAAATCCGGTTGATAGCTTCATCAGCGATATTTCTGGGTTCATATCTCCCCCTATCCATCATCCTCTTGGTCCAGGACGCTAAATACTCGCTGATCGACAATGGGATATGCTGGCACGTCTGGCGGCAGCCATCCTCATGTGTCGTTCCACTTGCTCATCCCACATTGTCATTAGTTATAGTGGGTATCTGCTTTATCAGCTTCTGTTTGACTCTTGTAACCCTTTCCATATCCCGTCCGAAAGTGCCGATCAACGTTATAGAGGCAAAATACATTCCGGCAGAACTAATGAGCTATACCCTCCCGTATATTGTTTCTTTCATGAGCGTTGGCTACCAGGAAACAGGCAAGTTCGTAGGCATCCTCATTTTCTTGGCCTGGATGTTTTGGATCACTCACAAATCTGGACAGATTCTCTTAAATCCTCTTTTAACAGTATTCGGCTGGCGTCTTTACGAGATCAAATACGCTGTAAACGGGAACGCGATAGTACATAATGGTCGCGCTTTAGCGAGAGAAGCCGTCGAGCCCGATTGCCAGTATCGACACGTCTCCATTCAGGACATCCTGGTTCTCAGCCCTAATACATCTTCAAAGGAGAGGTAAGACATGCCAGTGCTTGATGACCTGAAGGCTTTCAATGTTGATTCTGCTTTTGTTTCTCTTTGGATGTTCAAAGCGCCGACCGGAACAAAGGGCGGACAGCCAACCTATCACGGTCGTTGGGTGGAAACAACCGACGAGGTAGATGTTGTGTTGAAGGAAACGATAAAAGCAGAACGCGATCGTTTGGAAGAACTCATTGACTATGACCTGCTTGCGGAGAATAACGAAAGCAGCGCGCTTCTCATAGGGCGCGACGAAACGCATGCAGGATTGTTGGTGGATGCGGTCGCTGCTGAAACGGAAAATAAGAGGGCACAGAACGTAAAACACTTGTTGAACTCCACCTTTTATCTAATAAAGCTGACCCACAACGAAGACGTTATGTATGCTATTCGTCGCACACCTTCGGGATGGAAAACTAAACGTGCTATCTCGGTGCGCACATTGATCCTCGCTGAGAACAGGTTAGATATTGATGACAGCCCGCGTTTCGATATCGAAAAGAACATAGACTTTTTCATCTATGGTGAGGAAATCCTAATTCTGCATAAAGGTCGCTTTGAATCAACCCTGCAATATAAACAGGCTCATTCAGAAGATTTCCTTGCATTGCAGAACGAACAGGAATTTGCCGATTTATTCGTGGATCTTACTCCACTGGTCCAACACGTCGGAAACAACAAGATCCAACTCCGTAGAATGTGCTCCGTACGTCAAAAAGCTCATTATCGGGATGTAGACTTCATGGCTCGCGTCCGCGACCATCATGCGGAATATGGTCTAGCCCTCCAATTCGACGGCCAGGGCAAAATCATCGTGACGCCTGATTCGGGAGCACAAGTCATAACTGCGCTCCTTGATCATCGTTTAGCTTCTGGATTTTCTAAGCGCGTTTATGACGTTCCGAGTGCGACCCCAGTGAATCTGTGACGTGCAGCACCGAGATGTTTAGTTTTAGGAAAAGTCAGTAAAAAGCTCTTTCGGAGGAACGGAAAGGGCCTTTGCCAGCCTTACGATATTCTCCAGGGCCACGTTCCGTTCACCACGTTCTACCCCGCCGACGTAATTGCGGTGCAGTCCCGCTCGTTCGGCAAGTTCCTCCTGCGAGTAGCCGCGTTCATCACGCAACCTTCGCAGTGTTGTACCGAATCGAGACTTTACGGAATGGACGGTCACACTTCAATACTTGAATTGTGACCACTATGAGTCTACACATTATGAGTGTGATATTGGCGAACCCATGTCGTTCCCAAGGATGAGGTGAAGCAGGATGAATGATGAAAATTGCATCGAATGTCCCGAACTGTCCGGCAAGACAATTCAGACGCTTCGCATTTATAAAGACACCGGCGATGGGCAGGAGATTCAAATCAACCTGACCGACGGAACTAGTTTTTCGTATTCCATCTGCCAAACTCCGGTCGCAAAAGCCATCTTATATAGAGGCGGTGCCGGAACTCCCCAGGTTCTCCGCGACTACGAACTATAAGTGTCGCGCCCCACCGTCATTCCAATTTGGAATGACGCTCTCCCTACATTTCATTGGACGATTCCACGCGACGCACTTAGCGTTGCGCCATAGCTGACAACACCTGAGTCAGCGGAGGTGCAATATGCTCAAGGCCCGTCGTCCGGCCCGCAGGAACAGGTTGATTCTCCGACCTCTTGTTGCGGGTCTTTTCGCGTTCACCATCCTGCTACTGCCAATGGCCGCGCACGCACAGTCCAGCGGCTCCCCCTTCGATACCGGCTTTACCGCCATCCAGACGCTGTTCACCGGGACGCTAAGGAGAGAATGAAACTGTGTCCGCCGAGCCTAATAGAAGCAACAATCCTTTTGTTCATGTTCACGTATGCAGACATTGTGGGGTCGCGACGCGGCGCGAAGATTTGAAGGTAGATCACTGACATCAGGAATTTTGCTATGCCCGAAGTGCGGTGTCGAAGGGCCGCTCAATGTTGAAATACGCGAAATGCCTGAGCCTGATCCATCGACTGAAAAGTAAATCATCCCGTCAGAGGTAATTTCGTCTGGACGGTCTGCCCGACACTCTTTAGCTTTCTCATGGCTGTATGGACGAAGTCGCTTACAAGGCGAGATTTGTTATTGCCGCGTACCGCGAGTTTGGTGACTAGGCGAAGCCGATCTTCTACTAACGGTCGCATCGTGATACCGTCCCTTGCAATTCGCCACGCCGCGGTTCGAGGCAGAAACGCCAATCCCTGATACTCACGAATCAGCTCCGAGGCTTCATCGGGACTTGTAAAGGGATGAATTTCCGAGGGCCGCACACTTTGCTCCGAAGCGACAGCTTGAATCATGTCGTAGAGATAAGGGTTCGCATGTTGGCCGAGAAGTATCCAGTTCCGATTGTTCATGTCTGCGAGACGAACCTCACGATGACGAGCCAACTCATCGTGCATCGACATAACGATATAAAAAGGGTTGTCCGCAATCGTTTCAAGACGGAGCTTGGAATTGTCCGGTACGCCTGTTATCACGGCAACGTCGATGCTTCCAGCGATGACCTGCTGTACTAGGTCATTGGAGAAATTGCTCCACACCTTCACCTTCATGTTCGGGAACAACGGAAGATGAACGGACAGAATCGTCGTCACAAGGAACGGTTCACTATAGGCAGATTTGCCGAGGTTGAGAAGCTCGTCGGCTCCATTGGCGATGGCCCGCCCTGATAGAACGGCTCGCTCGGCATGAAAGACCGCCTCTCGCGCCTCTTCTACGAATACCCGGCCCGCTTCCGTGATCTCGACGACCTGATGGTTATGGATGAATAGCTGGAAGCCGATTTCATCCTCAAGTTTAGAAATTTGCTTGCTGAGTGCGGATTGCGTGATGTGCAGCCGATCCGCTGCCCTTGAGAAGTGCAACTCTTCGGCAAGCACAATCGCAGCTTGCAGCAATCGAATGTCCGGTAAGACCATGACCATCCTCCAAGATGGGGATTCTGGGAAGGACAGCAAATAGATCAAAACTGGCGACTACGCGCCGAATGCGAACATTCTAACTCCGAATCCGATCGGCTCGCACTAGGCAAAGCAGGAGCGTCATTCCAAAATGGAATGACGCTCTCCCTAGATTTCATTGGACGATTCGGACACGAAGGGCGACCCTCGCTTGTACGAGAGCCAAGGCAGCATTGGCGTACAGAAGGGAGTCATCATGTCCGACGATAAAAAACCACCGGCAAGTGCAGGGGCAGATGGCCGCCCCCGAATCGACCGCGAGCCATTACTCGACAGTCATCAGGCGGCGGCCATGCTCAAGGTCCATCCGAGAACGCTTCAAAGGCTCGTGCATCGTGGCGAGATCACAGCCGTTCATGTGGGAAAGCTATGGCGTTTCAAACCGTCTGCGCTCACTGCATGGATCGACCGGGATGTAGCCAGCTAGAGCGCGGAACCATAGTAAAAGCGGTGTTTTTTAGTGATTTTCACGCATGAAGGCGGTACCCTAGAAGTAGCCATTCGTGCTGTGAAGTCGAGGAGAAAATACCTTGATAGATCGCACGAGATACCAATTTGGAAGCGTCACGCTCAAGAAGCGGGCGAAGGGAGCCGACGTTTGGGAGTTCCGGTACTACGAGACGCAGGCCGATGGAACAAGGAAGCGTAAAGCTACCTTCGTCGGAACCACGAATCAGTACAGGAACAAATCGGACGCACGGGTTGCAGTAGAGGCCCTTCTCCTAAAACTCAACGAAGAAAAACCACAGCATCACTTGGGTGCTGTCACCTTCGGCGCAATCTGCGACCGATACATTGAGGAAGAGTTGCCGCAGCGTTACTCAACCCGGAAGTCGTATCTGTCGAATATCAAGCTGCATATTCGCCCAAGGTGGGAGCGTTACTTGTTGCACCAGATCCGGCCTATGGTGGTCGAGGGATGGTTGAAGGACATGGATATGGCCCCGAAGTCGAAGGCACACATCCGCAGCGTCATGCACCTGATGTTCGAGTGCGCGGCCCGCTGGGAACTGTTCAACGACCGTCGCAATCCCATCCAGATCGTCCGGGTCAAGGACGGCAGCAAGCGTCGCCGTCGCCCAACCGTGTTGACTGTGCAGGAGTACGAAACCATCCTCGGTTTGTTGAAAGAGCCATTCCGAACGATGGTGATTGTGGCGCAGTGCCTCGGTCTTCGCGTCAGCGAGATCGCAGCGCTTCAGTGGCAAGACTTCGATTTTGAGCGTCAGCAGCTTCTCGTGCAACGGAGCATCGTCAACGGGCAGGTCGATGACGTGAAGACGGAGTATTCGCGGGATCATGTACCACTGGATGCGGCGCTTGTAGAGGTTCTACTCGCATGGAGCAAGGAGGCCACGCCGACGGAAGAATGCTGGCTCTTCGCAAGCCCCTTGACGAACAAGCCCTACCAGACGACCGAGATTCAGAAGCGGCACATTCGTCCTGCGGGATGCTGCCTTGTGGAGTGTCCGAAGTGTGGTGCGGGAGTCGGCGTCTGGTGCAGCCAGGTCAAACCGACCCCAAACGGCAAACGGCTACTCATCCACGAGGAGCGGAAGGCCACTGCCGGGAAGTTCAGCTCGATTGGTTGGCATACCTTCCGCCATACCTATCGTTCATGGCTGGACGAGACCGGAGCGCCCATGAAGGTGCAACAGGAGTTGATGCGTCATGCCTCCATCCAGACGACGATGAACGTCTATGGACAGGCCATGTCGTCATCGAAGAGAGAAGCCAACAGCAAGGTCGTGGAGATGGTGCTCAAGCCGATGAAAGCGAGCGCCTGAAACCTAGATTTTGCGAATGGGAGTCAGTGGGAGTGAATCTAAAGGAGCGACCAGTCAAAATCAGCTTGTAAGTTGTTGATTTGATTGGTTGCGGGGGCAGGATTTGAACCTGCGACCTTTGGGTTATGAGCCCAACGAGCTACCGGGCTGCTCCACCCCGCATCTTGATGATAGCGCGATTTGACTATAGGGTCAATCACGTTCCTCTCAAAATCACTCCTCCACTGATCGCCACTCACACAAAGTTATTTGGCCGAAGAGCTCCCTGAACATCCGTATCCCAACCCCATCAATAGGACAGAAGGTTATTCTCAAATTGCTTTTACCTTAGCGGCGGCCTACCTGTTCTCGTAAAACAGGCGCAGATTGACTGCGTCGCCCATGGCGATATAGCCAGCATCCGATGGATGCAGATGATCGCCGTGATCATACGCTGGAAGCAGCCGATCAGGGTGTGCTGGGTCTTGCACCGCCTTGTCGAAGTCGATCACTCCATCAAAATAATGAGGTGTGCGAATAAACCTGTTCAGCGCCTGACGCATCTGCTCCCCTTCGGGAGTCGCATAACGGGCGCCCATAAATAGGGTCAGCGTCGCTCCAAAGATTTTCAATCCGTGCGCATGAGCGCGGTCGATAAGCTGCTGCATTGCCGCAATCAACTGATCGGTCGTAACAGCATCGCCTTCGCCACGTGGCTTATCTGTGAATCCGATATCGTTGATGCCCTCAAGCAATACCACGTACTTCACCCCTGGAGCGGACAACACATCGCGGTCGAAGCGATCCAAGGCACGCTGTCCGATGTAGCCATGCAGCAGCCGGTTGCCACCAATCCCAACATTCATAACGGAAAGATTCTTCGTTTTCTTGTCGCGCATTAACCGTAACGCCAGTTCATCCGGCCAGCGATGATTCCTATCAATCTGCGAGAAAGAGCCATCGGTTATTGAGTCACCAATCGTCACGATGGCATGATGACTCGCGTCTGCATTCACCTGCACATTTTTGAGGAAGTACCAGGAGTGGCTCACCTCTGCATCTGAGATCGATGCGTCACTCACATGATCTCCTGCCTCGAAATACGTAGTGGATAGAGCGGTACCATGAAATGTCAGTCCATCAATTTTCTGTTTCGGCACAAAGATGCTGATAGTCAAGTTACCCGCCTGCGGCAATGCCAGATCAATCGGATTGCTGGTGACAGAGCCGCCGGGCGCCAGAATCACATCCGTACCAGACGGAAACGTCACCGTATGATCCGTGGTGGGATCGATCGCACCGTTCGCCGTTTGCAGCGCAACATGAACGCTCTTCAACTCCAGTGGAAGTATTCCAAATTCATTCGTCAGCGCTAACCGAATCTCTTTTCCGCCTTGCGACACATGCACAATCTCGCGGATTGTCTTATCGTTTTCACCAATGCGCACTTTATCAACATGAGTCTGCTCGGAGCGCAGCGGTGCTGCCGCCCACGTTCCCACCCAGTTATTCTGCGCAGCCATCCAGCTTGACGACAGAAGCGCAAAGATCATTACAAGATGACGCATTCCTGTTCTCCTTCAGAAGTTGGATCGGAAGCCCGATAAGAAAATGGCGGCCCAATCAGATTGGGCCGCCCATAGTGTGGAGATAACATCAGAACGCAAGACGCGTATTGATCTGAATAAAGCGTGGCTGCGTCACGGCAGTCGCCTGGCCGAATGCCGCGTCGGACCAGGTTGTATCGAAAGACGAGAAGCGGTGCCGGTTGAAGGCGTTGAAGAAATTCGCGCCGATCATCCATGTCAACCGTTCGGTTAGCCGGGTGTCCTTGATGATCGCAAAGTCTTCATTGAGTATTTTGAATGTGCGCACATCAGAGTATTGCGGGCGCGCATTGCCAAAGGTATATGCAGCCGGCTGTGAGAATGCCGCTGGGTTGATAATGCGGCTGGAGCCAGGTTTGAACTGGTTCGCCGTAATGTGTGTGCTGCGATCGACTCCCGGCACAACATTCGGACGGAGCACACGATTGAAGATCGGCAGCCCATTCGCCGTCTTAATCGGCAAGGGAAAGCCGCTCTGATAGCGTTGAATGCCTGTGAACTTCCATCCGCCCAGCAGCAGATCTCCCGCTCTGCTTCCGGCAAAAAACTTCCGATTGTGACCGAACGGTAGTTCGTATGAGTAATTCACCACTAAAGCGTGGCGCACATCGATCGGACTGATCGCATACTCCGCATCTGGGTTGTAGGCATTCTGCAGTACATTGTCGGTGGTGCCGTCCATCCAGCTTGGGCTGTTGATGCCCATGTTTTTCGCGAAGGTATAGTTCGCGGAAAGGCGCAAGCCATAGCTGAGACGTTTGGTCGCAATCAACTGCAGCGCGTTATAGTTCGAATAAGCCGATTTCGCCGCCACGCTGGTCAGCGTCAGGTACTGCGGATAAGGCCGCAATGCCTGCGCCACTGTACCGGTGAAACCTGGATACGGCAGCACGATGCCAGCGTTTTTCGCCGCAGCCGAATTCGCAGAGACCGTCAGCAGCGAGCCAAGCGAAAGATATTTCGGATCGAGCTGATTGACATTGCGGAATTGTGGGTCCAATTGCTTATGCGAGCTCGTTCCTACGTATGCCGCTTCCAACACCCAGCTTGACGACGGACTGTACTGTAGGTTCGCGCTCCACTGTTCGATATAGGGCATGTAGCCAACGTTCGATTCGAAGAAGTTGCCGCTCTGTCCATTCAGCAGAGTCGGCGAAATCGAAGGTTGCAGGCTGGGCGAACCGGGGAAACCTGTATCAAACGTGAATGCCGGCGTGATGCCCCGGTCTGGCGAGCTATATTGTGCCGCCGGGGTAAACCCATCGTTATATAACCCTGAAACCGAGCTCCATCCAAGGTCTGCGTAATAGATGCCTGCGCCGGCGCGGAACAACAGCTTTGGCGTAAGACTGTACGCCATGCCGAGGCGCGGACTGAAGCCGGTATATCGGGCTGAAGCAAAGGTGGAACGACCGCTACGGCCTGGACCGCTGCCTGCGAAGATGAGAGCGCCTGGATGGTTGCCCGCTCCCGGATTGGGCGTATTTAGATCGATGATGCTGCTCTTTTGGTCCTGCTCATTCGGAATCGTTTCCATCTCCCAGCGCACGCCGAGATTCAGCGTAAGCCGCGGCGACATCTTCCAGTCATCCTGAAGGAACACGCCTCCATAGGAATAGCGCATCGATGTAACCGCTGGGGCCGTAAGCGAGCCGCTATTCACCTGCCCGAGAAGAAAGCTCGCGAACGCGTCGCCAGTGGTAGCGGAGTTCGATGGGTCCGCAGTCTCGAGATTTGAGAGTGCAACAGTATTCGTGCCCGGATTGGGAATCAATAGATTCAGATGCACGCGGCGGAATTCGCCACCTACTCGAAAATTATGCGAGCCTTTGTTGATGAACAATACATCGCTCAGTAGATACTGATGCTCGGCTGTCTTTTGCCCGTTGTCGGTAGAGATGGAAGCATAGCCGTTGCTAAACGTCATGCTCGGTCGATTAGGCGAAATCTGATTCGGCAGCGAGAACTCCGTGCCGCCCGGCTGCGTCTGCGCAAAGATGCGGTAGTAACCAATCGAAAGGCTATTCAGCATCCGTGAGCTGATCGTCCAGTCGTGGTTGATGCGTACCGTCGATGCGCGAAGGAACTGGTTATATACCGTCGAAAGTGGCTGCGGCAGGCCTGAACCCTCCGGCTTGTAACGCGGAATGCGTGTCTGTACTAACGTGAAGTACAGGTGGTGCGCGTCGTTCACATGATGATCTACGCGCGTTGTATACACATCCGGATTCAAAAGCCGCTCACCGATGAAGGACTGATAGTTCAGTGTTCCCGTCGTATTCGGCGCAGGATAGTAGGACGCGATCTTCGCGGCCAATGGATTAATGCGATTAGCCGGAATCTTGTTATTCGGAAAAGGGTCGCGGATGTAACCTGTACCCGCTGCGTTCAGCCGAGTCGTCGCTGGGTCATAGATCTTCTGCTTGCCCGTAAAATCACCGGAGATCTGTGCAGGTGTGGGAATCTGTACAGTTTTCAGGGAGTCCACACCAGATTTGCGCGATCCTCCATAGGAGAAGAAAAAAAACGAACGATTGCGGCCGTCATACAGACGTCCCAATCGGATCGGCCCGCCGAGCGTCGCGCCAAATTCATTCTGGCGCGTGAAGAGCTTATTGACTGTGCCCCACGGCTGCGCATCCAGCACATTGTTGCGCAGATATTCATAGGCCGAACCGTGCCAGTCGTTTGTGCCGGCACGAATCGCAAAGATGCCCGCTGCTGCGCCGGTATGACCGTAGTCCGCCGGCAGCAGCGTAGTAATCATTTTGAACTCCTGCACGGCATCCACCGGAGGTGCGCTCTCGTTATAACTGCCCACATTCGCCATCTGCCCGGCAGAAAGCCCGCTTAGATAGAACTCCGTCTGCTTCATCTGGCTGCCATTCACCGAAATATAGTTCGTGGCGGCAATGTTCTCCGAACCGGTCGCGTTGTAATTGCCCTGCACACTCGGCGCAAGATAAATAAAGGCTGTCGGGCTTCGAATCCTTCCCTGCTGTACAAGCGGCAGTTCGTCATATTCCTTGCGGCTCACCGAAGTCGAGAGCTCCGCATTTTCGGTTTGCAGCAGTGACGCGTCAGCGGTTACCGTTACCGTCTCGCTCTGGTGCCCTACGCTAAGCTTCAGATCGACGCGCGTTTCCGTTGCGACGAACAGAGTAATCCCCCGGCGCTCGTACTTGTTGAACCCCGGCTTTTCCGCGCTCACAGTGTAGGAACCCGGCTGCAAACCCGGTACCGTGAAGGTGCCCGTAGAAGAACTGGTGGTCTGCTGGCGCACATTCGTCGCCTCATTGATCACGGTTACGATGGCCCCAGGGACTGACAAGCCGGATGGATCGACAACATTGCCTGTCACACTGGCGCTCTGCGCCAACGCCGCAACTGACATCAACGACAGAAATACACCTAACACCACTAACCGAATATGCAAATACTTCAATGCGAACGACCGCATCCAGGACCTCCGGAATAAAAAACATTCTGATTGCAAAATTTCAGGAAGAAGAACAATTCACTTGTAGACGTTTCGCTAATACACAGTCAATACATTTATGTAGATAAATTATTAAAAGTTATCTATACAACTTGGATCGTGGAAAGATTCCCAGCCAGCATCTTGTTTGGATTGAAAGCAGATAACGAGTGAATTTTTATTTAGGCTGGCTGAAATCCGCAGGACTTGCGAACAACAAGATGGCAACTCAGCAGGATGTCACGCGTTGGCAGCTCAGGATAATCCAGACGCTGCAACATCGTGGACATAGCCGTAGCACCGATATCCAGGCAAGGCTGATGCTGTGTGGTCAGTGGCGTGGTCAGAAGACTTGCATATTTCACATCGTCGATTCCCATGATGCGAATATCTTCCGGCACTCTCCGTCCAAGTGAGGCGAGGCTCTGCATCAGGCTGGCGGCCGTCCGGTCATTCGCACAAAGAAACGCATCTGGCTTGTGGTCGTCAAGAATCGTCTTCAGAAAACCCTGATCGGCTGGATCACTCGCGTATACCAAGTCTTCATCGCGCAGCATTTTATGGGCAAACAACGCCTCTCGATAGCCTGCGATCCGCGCATCGACAGACGACGCCGAGAAACGCCGGGCAAAGAATGCAATGCGCTTCCCTCCGGCTTTGATCAAGTGCTCCGTCGCCTGAAACGCCGTGCGGCGGTTTTCAATGCCTACTAAATCGTAGCGGCTGCGGTGCGGATAAGCGGCAAAACAGCGGTCGAGCAGCACAACCGGGATCTTCGCCCTGTCCAGCGCCGCCACAATGCGCGTGTTCACCTGATCCTTGATCGGGGTGTACTCCAGTGGTGCGAAGAATACACCGGAGACGCCCTGAGCAATGTATTGATGGCAAAGATGCTCCGCACTCTGCTCTTTCTTTTCATTATCGGAAACAGCATTTCCCCACAACAGGGAGTGCTTACTCGTCTGCGTAAATTTCGCCATGCCCTGGCAAATTGGCTCGAAAATCTCGGTCTGCCCCAGCTCCGGAATTAGCAATCCAAACAATCGGCTACCGCGGTCACCGGGCGAGGATACATATGTCCCCGACCCGACGCGTCGCACGACGAGTCCCATCTGCTGCAATTGCCGGACGGCTTTAACTACCGTCATGCGCGAAGCTCCAAAACGCCGCTCCAACTCGGCTTCGCTGGGCAGGCGTGCCCCGTCCTTGTACTCTCCAGCGAGAATGCCATTGCGCAAGGCATCAAAGATGATTTTGTACTTGGGCGTGCGGGAGAGAAGTTCTTCGTCAGCAACCTGCAAAGATTTTGGCAACTTGCGCCCTCCAAACATAAAGCAGTCACAGTCACAGCTATTCGACATATACAACTAATTGCGAATAAATGGTAGACAATTATTCCTGCTTTGGGATATACATGCTTCTATTCCAGAATCGTCCAGCTTCTGGGTTCCGACATGAGCATGTCACAGCCTCCCGTACTTCTCCGCCAATCCGAGTTGTTCCAGCTTCCGGCATCGATTCAGACCCCGGCCTATGATCGTACCTTGCTTCGCAATGCCATTGTGCACATTGGCGTTGGCGGCTTCAACCGGTCCCACCTCGCAGTCTACCTTGATGATCTGCTCAGGGATGCTAACTGTGGCCAATGGGGTGAATGTGGTGTCGGTCTTCTGCCGAATGACAAAGTCATTCACACCGTGCTCAAATCGCAGGACTGCCTCTATAGCTTGCTGCTACGCGATGCGGATGATCTCACTTTGCGTGTCATTGGTTCGCTTACAGATCACCTCTTTGCTCCAGCCGACCCGGAAGGCGTTATCGCCCGCATGGCCTCACCTGAATGCGCGATTGTCTCACTCACGGTTACGGAGGGCGGCTACTTCATCGACAGCGGTTCCAAACGCTTTCAGGGAGACCATCCCGACCTGCAACATGACCTGGCTAGCCCCTCCACGCCCAAAACCTTCCTCGGCTTTCTCGCCGCCGCCACTGAGCGGCGGCGGCAGAATGGCACTCCTTTTACCGTTATGTCCTGTGACAACCTGCAGGGCAACGGCCATGCAGCGCAAACCGCGCTGCTCGCGTTCGCGGAGATGAAGAGTCCGGCGCTGCGCCGCTGGATTGAAGCTAACGTTACCTTTCCCAACAGCATGGTGGACCGCATTACGCCAGCGACGACTTCCGCCGACCGCACTTTCATTACTCAGCATTTCGGTATCGAAGATGGATCGCCCGTCGTCTGCGAGCCTTTCCGCCAGTGGGTACTCGAAGATAACTTCGCCGCTGGACGCCCCGCCTGGGAACATGTTGGTGCTCAGCTCACATCCGATGTCACACCTTTCGAGCGCGTGAAGATGCGGCTGCTGAATGGTGGCCACTCCACACTCGCCTACATCTCGGCCCTCCTTGGAATCCAGTACGTGTCCGATGCCGTCGCCGATCCGGACGTGCTTGCACTGCTACAGCGCTTTCTTGACGAGGTAAGCCCGCTCCTTCCAGAACTTCCCGGAATGGAGCTTGAATCGTACAAGAAATCCATCATCAAGCGATTCGCAAACCCCACGCTGCGCGATCAAATCTCCCGCATCTGTTCGGAAGGCTCGGCAAAACTCAGCAAGTTCATCATCCCTTCGGCTGAGGAGCTCCGCGCCGAGGGACACCCCAGCGTCATTATTCCGTTGATGGTGGCAAGCTGGCTTTTTTCCATGCGGGGCATTGACCAGGATGGAAGATCATTCCCTGTCGTCGATGCATCCTCTGACAACTTCCGCGCCTTCGCGGAAACCGGCTTCCGTGATGCGCGGGTTGCCGCAAACGTGCGCTCTGTCTTCGCTTCGATGGGGCAGGACGAAGATTTCGTGCAGAAGGTGCAGACCCATCTCTCTGCCTTCCACGCCAACGATGCGCGCACTGTTTTGCGCAACGCGCTTGCGAGAAATAGTAAGTTCTAAGCTCTACGTGAGGATCCGCAGAATGCAGTCACCCACCCTGGAAATGAAGCCCGGCTCTTCGTTCATCGAGCGCATCGGCATGCACCCTGAGCTGGCCATTGGCTACATCGGCCTTCTGTTGTCATGATCGGCGATGGAGTGGAAGCTGGCTTCCTCTCCCCATTTCTGCTCGACATGCACTTCACTGAAGCTCAGATCGCACTTGTTTTTACGCTCTATGGCGTAACGGCAGCGATTGCCTCGTGGGCCAGCGGAGCCCTCTCTGACATCTTCGGCCCCAGGAAGGTCATGTGGGCGGGCCTTGCTATCTGGCTCGTTTTTGAAATGCCCTTCCTGCTCAGCGGCATCAATGCGCACAACTACAAAGTGATCCTTGTCACTTATATGCTCCGCGGCTTTGGCTATCCGCTCTTCGCATTCGGTTTCCTCATCTGGGTCACGCATGTCACGCCGCAACGCTATCTTGGCACGGCAGTTGGCTGGTTCTGGTGCGCCCGCACGGGTGGACTGCCTACTCTCGGCTCACTTTTTGCCAGCTTTGCCGTGCCATATTATGGAGCCTACAAAACGCTATGGATATCGGTCATCCTCGTCGCTATCGGTGGCCTGATCGCAATGCTCGGTATCCGCGAAGAGCAGGGCAAGAAGCCGCTGGCGACTGGCGAAGAAAATGCATTTCTCGTGCTGCTCTCCAGTGTCTCGATCGCATGGAAGAAGCCCAAGATTGGTCTCGGCGGTATCGTCGCTACGATCACCACCACGTCAGAGTTCGGCTTTCTTGTCTGTCTGCCCATCTTTTTCGTGCATACGGTCGGTTTCACGCTGCAACAATGGCTGCAGATCCTCAGCATTATGTTCGCCACGAACGTGGTCTGTAACCTCATCTGGGGAGTTATCGCCGACCGCATCGGCTGGCGCATTACCATCACCTTTGCCGGTGCCTGCGGTTGCGCGCTCACCACGCTGGGGCTTTACTACGTTCCGCATGTATTCGGCGCAAACTACTTCCTTGTCGTCCTTGCTGGTATGGCGTATGGCGCTGCCCTTGCGGGCTTCGTCCCTATCGCGGCAATTATGGCCACGCTCGCGCCGGAATCGCGCGGTGCTGCAATGTCCATTATGAATCTCGGCTCCGGCATGAGCATCTGGCTTGGCCCGGCAATCGTAGGCATTTTCCTGCCACGCTTTGGCATCAGCGGTGTCATCTGGGTCTTCGCTATTCTCTACTTCATCTCGGCCATCATCGGCTTTACTCTCAAGCTGCCGCATGAAGTCGCTCAAGACCAGCCCGCCGGCGCATAACCGCCACAAGGAAAGGAACGGCAATCGTCGTGCGTGTTCTGGCAATTGGAGAGATGCTATGGGACGTCTTCCCGCAGCAGGAGTTACTAGGCGGTGCCGCATTCAACTTCTGCGCAAACCTTAATCGCCTCGGCGACACCGCTCGGCTTATCACTGCCGTTGGCGATGATGAGCGCGGCCGTCGTGCCATCGCACAGATGTCCGCTCTCCACATTCACACACAATTTGTCCAGGTCGTCACAGGCGCGCCGACGGGCACGGCCGTGGTTTGTTATGATGCTGCCGGTGAACCATCCTTCACGATTGTTCGTCCAGTTGCTTACGACCGCATTTCGATTACCAGCGACTTAGTCGCCGCCATTAAGGCCTATGATCCGCAATGGATCTACTTCGGCACCCTCTTCCACATCACTGAACGCAATGAAGAATTCACACGCTCGATTCTGGAAGCCGCTCCCCATGCGCGCAGCTTCTACGATATGAACCTTCGTCCGGATCAGTGGAATATTCCACTAATCCGCCGCCTGTGTGCGCAGTGTTCCATTCTGAAGCTCAATGAACATGAAGTGCGCGTTATCGCTGCTGCACAAGAGATGGAACCTGATATCTCCCTCGAGTCGTTCGCGCACTGCATCTCAGATACTTTCAATATTCCTACGATCTGCATCACGCTTGGGCGGCAGGGTTGCTTTGTCTACAACGAGGGTTCCTCTATTCGGGTCCCCGGCCTTACCATCCAAACGGAAGATACGGTCGGCGCAGGAGACGCATTCGCTGCGGCCTTCCTTCACGGCTGCAACTCTGGCTTACCGATCCTTGAAACCGCGCGGCTCGCAAACACCCTTGGCGCTGTCGTCGCCAGTCGCCGTGGCGCTACCCCGCCGTGGACACTGGAAGAGCTACACGCCATATCCACATACTCAATCGTACCCAGATGAGGCATTCCGTCCGTATTCCATCACATATTCGGTATGATCTTGTTCACTCGAGTTTTGATTGTGAGCTTATTAATCCATCATTGCGTCACCAAGGAGTGCTGAGCCGCAGCTGACATACTGACAGGTCTCAGCGCATTGCACACTCTTCTAAAAGGGTCTAAACTGGTCGGTACCACCCGGACCCTGATTCTGGGTCACATAGGTCGCGTGATTGGGGACATACCTCCGCTCCCTTTTCAGGCGACCTATGCTAGTTAAGTGGCTATTTCCGCGGTGCCCGCTCCCGGAATCGGCGAAAGCGATTCAATAGCGAAGCCGGGCCGCGCACCGTAATATAGGCCAGATTACCCTCAAACCCCTTTTCTTCGATCACCGCACCGGCTTCGAGCGCGGCCAGTGCCGCTCCTTCCGACTGAGGAATACAGAACTTTCCCTGCATCAGTGGATCAACAGTCAGCGCTTCGTCGATAGCGGCAAGCAGTTGGTCCAGCCCCATCTTCTTCAAGCCTGAAACAGCAATTTCACCCGGTAAAAGTCTGCGTTCTTCGGCTGGAACCAGATCGATCTTATTCAGCACCTCGATGACCGGCTTCTTTGCCGCATCCAGCTCGCCAAGCACACGTTCCACCTGCGTTTTCTGCTCCATCATCGTCGGGCTGGAAGCATCGCGTACATGCAGCAGAATCTCAGCGCGCTCTACCTCTTCCAATGTCGCCCTAAAGCTTGTGACAAGTGTGTGTGGCAGGTTACGAATAAAGCCGACTGTGTCCGAGAGGAGTATCTTTCGCCGCGAAGGTAGCTGCAACTGCCGCAGCTTGGGGTCCAGGGTCGCGAACATGCGCGAGGACTCCAGCACGCCAGCTTCAGTTAGCGCGTTGAAAAGCGTACTCTTGCCCGCATTCGTGTATCCCACCAGCGCCACTACCGGAACAGGAACCGCCTCGCGCCGCTGCCGCTGCTGACGGCGAATTCGCCGGACGGACTCCAACTGCTTTTTCACATGATCGATACGCAGATTGATCTTGCGGCGGTCTGTTTCCAACTGCGTTTCACCAGGACCGCGTGTACCGATACCGCCACCCAATTGGCTCATCGTCTTGCCTCGGCCTGCCAAACGAGGAAGCTGATACTCCAATTGCGCCAACTCGACCTGAAGCTGTCCTTCGCGGGTTCTCGCATGACGGGCAAAGATGTCCAGGATTAACTGCGTGCGATCGATTACTCGGCATGGAAGCCGAGCTTCGAGATTGCGCAACTGCGAAGGCGTCAGGTCGTGGTCGAACAGAACCAGGTCTGCCGCGGTGGACGCAAGAACACCCTCAATCTCCTGCAGCTTGCCTTGGCCGACCAACGTTGCCGGATCAGGGCGAGCACGATGCTGCACCAGCGTCGCCGCCACCTCTGCGCCAGCGCTGCGCGCCAGCTCTTCAAACTCCGCCAGAGATGCTTCGAAACCGAGATCGTCATTGGATGTCTGTGACTCGTCGGCAGGAGACGAAACCGCCGCAGCCTGACGCGCCAGGCGTGCTGCCTGTGTCAGCTTTCGCTTCTCACCTGTAAACTCCACCGCGACGAGTACAGCGCGTTCTATTCCAGCAACAGCCGCAGCGGTCTGCCTGGCGGTTTTACCGCGTCGCGCAGATCCGGCTGCGGCCATATCTACAGAATGCGGCTGAGCCAAAGACTAACGGCCCTGGGCCACCGCAGGTTCAGCCGCAGAAGCACCAGCCGCAACTCCCGAATTCGCCGCTGGGACAGACGCCGCCGAAGGGCCTGCGTGCGCGCTGCTGGATCGAGTGTCAGAACGCAGATCCATGTGGGCAGCAGCACGCCCGTTGACTACCGTGGAAATTGCATGCTTGAAGATCAACTGCTCCTGACTATTGTTCTCCAGCAACACGGAGTATTTATCAAATGAGCGAATCTTCCCGGTCAGCTTAACGCCGCTTACCAGATAGATTGTGATGGGGGCTTTATCTTTCCGGACCGTGTTGAGAAACGTATCCTGAATGTTCTGTGCCGGCTTTGAGTCCATGGTGCCGATCTCCTTGAGTTTGGGCTAAATTCACTTCAGTAAAAATTCCGCCATACTGCACTAACTTCAGTCATGAATCCGGCATCCGGTGTTGCCGGGACTAAAGCCAAAGATTGTCAAACGATACGACCATCTGCGACAAGAATCAACCCTTGCCCCAGCCCGTCACCGGCCCGTGAACCTATTAGACGAAATATTGCCACAAAAGACGCTGGCAGAATCGCTCGAGATACCATGAAAGATGTGGCAAATGTTCAACCAGTTCCGATGCTCGATTTCAGTCGCCAGTTTGCCGCAATTCGCGACGAAGTGATGGCTGCCATTGCCGAAGTCTGCGATTCACAACAATTTATTCTTGGCCCGCAGGTTATCTCCTTTGAAGAAAAGGCGGCAAGTACCTGCAAAGTGTCCTCTGCTATCGGTTGCGCCAGCGGAACAGATGCCTTATGGCTGGCGATGGCGGCAGCAGGAATCGGCCCTGGGGATGCCGTTGTCACTACTCCTTTCAGCTTCTTTGCCAGCGTCAGCTCTATTCTGCGTTGCGGAGCACAACCCATTCTTGCGGATATAGATCCAGCAACCTTCAACCTTTCGCCAGCCTCCGTTGAAGAAGTCATCAAAAAAAGCAGTACCCCTGCTATCAAGGCCATTCTTCCCGTCCATCTATACGGCCAATGTGCTGACTGGGATGCCTTTAGCTCCTTGAAACAACGGCATAACGTTCTGCTCATCGAAGATGCTGCACAGGCCTTCGGGGCGGAGTGGAAGGGCTCCCCGGCTGGCTCGCTTGGCGATCTTGCCGCTTTCAGCTTCTATCCCACCAAAAATCTCAGCGCCCTTGGCGATGCGGGCCTGGTCACGACCTGCAATGAAAGCTATGCAGAGCGCGCCAGGATGCTGCGTACCCATGGAATGCGTCGTCGTTATTTCCACGACGAAATCGGCTGGAATTCGCGTCTTGATTCCCTGCAGGCCGCGGTGCTCGAGGTAAAGCTGCGCTATTTGCCGCAGTGGAACCGGCAGCGCCGCGAACGCGCCTCGCGCTACGACAGCCTCTTTCGCGCAGCCGGACTTGCCGCATCTTCAACAGCAGAAGGGATTGTGCTGCCCTTCACCGATCCGCGCGCAACGCACGTCTTCCATCAGTACGTCATTCGAGCACCGCGCCGCGATGCATTGCGCCAATATCTGACTGAGCGACAGATTGGCAGCGAAATCTACTACCCGTTACCGCTGCACATGCAGGCCAGCCTCGCTGGTTTAGGCTACCGGCGCGGCGACTTCCCCGTCAACGAAGCTGCAGCCGAAGAAGTTCTGGCCCTCCCGATGTATGCGGAACTTCGCGAAGACGAACAGCAGACTGTCGTCGATGCAATCGCTACGTTCTATGCGTAGGCGATTTTATTCAGACGAAGCGCTTTCAACTCCATCGAGCGCCGCAATCGTCTGCAAGGCATTTTGTTGAGCTTCACTGCCGCTTTCCATGAGCGTAATGCGGGTGCGCTCCTTCCCTTGCTCGTTCTGTGGTTCGATCGCCAAACGAGTGACATGGAGATTTACGGTCCGCAGAGCGGCCAAAATACTTTCAGCCGAAACCGCACCCGGATTGTAAAGGGCACTGACGGTCTGTCTGCGCCATCGCTGGTCCAGCCTGCGTTCGAGGGGACGCATTACCAGAAGCAGTATGATCGCAAGCACTGTTGCAACCAGTGAAGCGCGATACATACCGCCTCCTACTGCCAGTCCAATTGCCGCTACTGTCCATATACTGGCAGCCGTCGTCAACCCACGCACAGAACTACCATGGGCGATGATCGCTCCTGCTCCGAGGAAACCAATTCCGGTAACAATCTGTGCAGCGATTCGAGAGGGATCAAGGGTTACATTTGGTGTTCCAAGAACGTCCGCGAAGCCAAAAGCGGAGGCAATCATGAACAAGCACGACGACATGCCCACAAGAGCATGTGTGCGCAGGCCTGCCGCGCTTCGGTGCCGCTCGCGATCCAACCCGACGATGCCAGCCAGCACCGTCGCCGTAACCAGACGCAATGCAATCTCAGATAAAGGAAGAGTCACGCCCGCTCCCAATCCCTGCGGTAAGTTGTACTGCCCACTTATACCATTGCAGCCGCTGCAGCTAATGATTATCTTCTGCGCCTGCTGCGTCTGTCGTGAGCTGGTGCTTTCTTCTTTTCTTTTTTGACTACGGGAACCGGATGCGCTTCTCCCGGTGGCTGAACATCCGGCGGCAACACCCGGCGGACCAGATTGCCTTCCAGACGATATGTCTTCAGCACCGTTTTTCCCGGTGTAATTGCTCCCGTTACCGGATCGGGGATTACCGGCGCAGCGTCATCTGCAAGAACACGGTAGCTATAGGTAGGTGCAGGTGCGGTCGATGTCGGAGCTTTGCCATAGGGATCACTGGCGATCGTTACCTTCACCGGCAAATAGCCTTCGATGTTTCTGTCGCGATAAGCCGTCTCGTAGCGATGCTTCTTCACGTTCCAGATGAAGACACGCACCTGATTGAAGTCGTAGGTCAATCCCGACTGGTACGGGCTGGTGACCGTGACATACTCAGGAACATTCTTATCGTCCTGCGGCGCCTCGGGATCGTACACCTTGGCTAGAACGTAGGCACCTACAACTCTCTGCCCTTCGGAGTAACGCACCAGAGCTTCAGGAACATCCACGTCCATCAGGCGGCTATAGATCCAGCCCGCGTCTCCTTTGGAGTCGAGCACAAGCCACCAGTCGTCCATAGCAGGCGGAGGTGGGGTGTCAGGCTTGCCTGCATCTTTTTTTGCAGGAACACTGGCAACTGCATGAAGCACACCCGGCGGTACTGGCTTTGGCAATGTTGCCCTGCGCAGCAGCCTTAGCTTCTCTCCCTCACCCAGTCGATAGAAATGCTCTGTGGTACGGCCTGGAGCGATGTGCATGTACACATCGTCACGGACGACACCGGTAGCGACGACAGGATCGTTTTCGTGCTCTTTGGTGAGTGCCGCAAATTGATCAAAGATTGCCTGGGTCGCTACAAGCTTGTCGTTGATCCAGCCCTGTTCTCCCTTCTCCGTCTGAACCCTCAGGAAGCGGCGGCCGTGTTCGAGAACAAGCAGCTTATCGCCATTGAAGACATCTGCCGTGCGGTTCGACACTGCAGCTACGCGATCGCGCAGGTATGTCTTTTTTGCCGTGACATACACGTATTCTTTGGCTGGCTTGGGGTGGAGATGCGAACATCCAGCCATCAGACACAAACTGATCGTAATGACGGCGAGCCACGCTTTATTTCGTCTTGAGGGACTTGAGGAAACGGATTGGCAGAAAAAAGAAAGAATGACCCTGAAACTCCAGTTACTCTCCATACTAAAGGCCGATGCCATCGCAATCACACGCTGTTGTTCTCTGTTTCGAGACATTCCCGCAGCATGAATACATAAAGTTACCTGCAATAGGCTGAAGATCTGGCGTTCTGGCAGATGTAAGGTGTTCTCTGGCGAGCTAACAAACGCAATTGCAAATGAAAAGCCCCCTGAATTCAGGGGGCTTTCAAAATTATGCCGGCGATCACCTAATCTCCCACACACTTACGCGTGCAGTACCATCGGCCCAGCGAGGCTTAACTTCCGTGTTCGGGATGGGAACGGGTGTGACCCTCGCGGTAAACTCACCGGCAAACTTGAGAACATCGCTCTCGCGATCTTCCACAACTGAATAGATTGAGCAGACATTTACCAAAACGTATTAGTTATATCTCGTATAACTACAAAGCTTGTATTGAATGCTCCAGAACAGTGGACTTTCTCACTGCGCAGAGTAAATTCTATGGACAAGCCGAACGGGCGATTAGTACTGGTAAGCTGCACACATTACTGCGCTTCCACCTCCAGCCTATCAACCTGGTGGTCTTCCAGGGCCCTTCATTTCCCTTACGGGTTGGGAGATCTCATCTTAGAGCGTGCTTCCCGCTTATATGCATTCAGCGGTTATCACAACCGAACTTCGCTACCCAGCCGTGCCATTGGCATGACAACTGGAACACAAGAGGTTCGTCCATCCCGGTCCTCTCGTACTAAGGA
>DASRSR010000021.1:0-10381 GCA_035656355.1 Edaphobacter sp. | reverse complement strand
CGATTCATTGATGATGATCGCCGCCGGCGTGTTCGGAAACCCGAGCATCTCCGCAACCGCTGCGCGAATTAAATTACGGTCGACGGTTGCCATGCGTTCCAGCCGCCAGTTCTGCGCATGGGCCTCAATCAGAGCGTCAATCTCCGGTTGTCGCGTGGTGGCCACACGATACAGGTCCTCTGCAAAGCCGCGCGTCTCTTCATCCACATCATCGCGCGAGGCCCAGAAGAGCTTGCGCACCTGGTCTGGCGTCTGCTTGCCCAGATCGCCCTGAAACAGCATCTGCATTGTCAGTTCGCGGGACTTCCGACGGGTTCCCATCAGCGCTTCTCCGCCAGCTTCTTTTGGATTGAAACCATCTCAATGGCTGCAATCGCCGCCTCAAATCCCTTATTTCCGGCTTTAATCCCGGCACGATCCAACGCCTGTTCCAGAGTCTCACAGGTAAGGACACCAAAAGCATGGGGAATGCCGGTCTCCTGTTGTGATTGCCCAATCCCACGCGCCACCTCGGTATAGATAGCTTCATAATGCGCTGTTTCACCGCGCAACAAGCATCCCAGCGTAATAATGGCGTCAAAGCGCTTCGATTCAGCCAGAGTACGGGCGGCCGAAGGAATCTCCCAGGCACCCGGGACCCGCACAATCTCAACATCGGCTTTCGCTGCTCCGCTTCGGTAAAGTCCGTCGAGCGCTCCCTGCAGCAGGCGATCCGTAATAACCGCATTCCATCGCGCAGTAACAATTGCAAATCGCATCCCCGCTGCTGAAAGGTCGCCTTCAATCGCAATCGGCTTGTTATGCAATGGGTTCTCCGATTGCCAGAAGCCCAGCGTCAAGGCATCCGATTCGCCAGTGGTAATTTTGACTGTAAACAGGCGGCTGTTCCAGTGCGTCGGCTCCGGCGTAGAGAGCAGCTTCTCTACCTCTTCACTGCGATAGCTCGCCAGCATCCATCGCTGAACCGCCGAATGGACCTCATCCAGTTGAGTCACCTCGATCAGCAGTGGAGGCACCGCCGGTTGCCGGCCGGTAACGAACTCCACATTGCCAAGCGGTGCAAGATGTGCGGCGCCGCGGCCTGTGGCATCCTGCCAGCCCTTTCCGGCTTCGAACCCCAGCGCGGCAAACAAGCTGTTAAGCCGGTCGAATGTCTCCGCCGAAGAAACGGCGCTGACAAGCGTAATTCCCTTAACCATAGATTCGATTGTATCGTCTGGAATGAAATCCAAAGGCTGGAGTCATGACTGCTAAAACAAACTATGAGACGCTCTTGTGCGAGGTTCGGGATAGGGTAGCCATCATTACACTGAACCGCCCCACGGTACTCAATGCTCTCAATGCTCAAACCTTCGACGAGTTGGAATCCATCTTTATGGCGCTCGCTCAGGACGTTAGCGTCCGTGTCATCCTCCTCACCGGAGCTGGCGAAAAATCCTTTGCTGCCGGTGCCGATATCAACGAACTCGCAGCAACCAACGCAGAGACAGGGGAAACTAAGGCGCTGCGCGGACAGGCCGTTCTCCGCCTGATCGAAACCTGCGGCAAACCTGTCATTGCCTGCATCAACGGCTTTGCTCTGGGCGGCGGCTGCGAACTGGCGATGGCCTGCACGCTGCGGCTTGCCAGCGATAGTGCCCGGCTAGGACAGCCCGAAATCAAGCTCGGCCTTATTCCCGGATACGGCGGAACCCAGCGACTGCCCCGCCTCACCGGACAGTCCGCCGCGCTGAAGCTGCTGCTGACCGGCGAGATTATTAATGCAACCGAGGCACTACGCATTGGCCTTGTCGATGAAGTCATCCCTGCCGAACGCCTGCTGCCCCGCGCCAGGGAGATCGCCGATACGATCGCCTCCATGCCATCGCTCGCAGTAGCGGGATGTCTCAAAGCGGTCTATCAAGGCGCCGGCCTTCGTCTCGATGACGCTCTTAAAGTCGAAGCTGAAACCTTTGGCCATCTCTGCGGAACAGCCGACAAAACAGAAGGAATGGCTGCATTTCTCGAAAAACGGAAGCCGGTCTGGACGGGAAAATGAATAGGCAAAATCGCCGGAAATCCATCTTTCCTCTGGCAGCCACCGCTTGATATGCTCATATTCGTGCGTAGCCTTCGAATCCTTCTCCCTGCCCTCTTATCTGTTCTTATTGTTCCTGTCGTTGCGCTGACCGGTTGTTCCCACTCCCATACTGTCAGTCCGACTGAAATGCGCGCCATCGATGCAATGAAGCAACAGGAAGCTGCGCAGACAAAGCAACAGCTCGAGATGATTCCTGCGCCCGCCAAAGCACAATACATGGCTGTGAAAAGCCTCAACCTTTGGCAAAATCCCTACATCACCGTGCAGGGTGGAATGTTGACCCTCCATGTGATGCTGGCCGATGCCAATACCAGTTCGATGGGGAAAGGCGGCCTGCTGCGGCCTCTAGGAGCTCGCCGCCGCGATCTCAACATCCGGGTTGGAGAACTCTCTGCAGCACTGAACGCTATCCCTCCGAACTGCTGGCCCTATGGCCGCGTCATCGCAATCGAAGAGGCGCACGAAGTTCCCAAACGTGATGAACCTGAAGTTCGCCGCAATATGGAGACAGTCGTCAAGACTCTCAACAATCTTGGTATCGTCGTCTACGACTGGAGCGAGTCGGGCAAGAGCTAGTGGCTCTCTCTGGCAGGCACAGTACGACATCCAGCACGTTCTACGCTAAGATGCTTCAATACGAAAATCCTGGGGGCGGATTCGCGATTGCATACCACCGCGCTTGTCATCTTCTGCGTCTTCTTTTTTCTGGTAACGCTGGCCGGCTTCTGGGCGGCACGCTGGCGGCGTCCGGCATCGGGCATCGCATCGCTTGAAGAGTGGGGTCTTGCCGGTCGCAGCTTTGGAACATGGGTGACCTGGTTTCTGGTCGGTGGTGATCTTTACACCGCCTATACGGTAATTGCTGTACCTGCCCTGCTCTACGGCGGAGGCGCTATGGGATTCTTTGCAGTCCCCTACGCCATCATTACGTATCCGCTTATGATGCTGGTGCTTCCCCGGCTATGGACCATCTGCCATCGCCACGGCTATGTCACCCTGGCCGACTTTGCCGGGGGCCGCTACGGCAATCGCTGGCTCACGGTTGCCATCGCATTGACTGGCATCATGGCGCTGATGCCGTACATTGCCCTGCAACTCGTTGGCATGCAGGTTGTGATTGAAGCGCTTGGTCTGCGCGGTGAGTGGCCACTTGCCGCTGCATTCATCATCCTCGCCGCCTATACCTATTCAAGCGGCCTGCGAGCCCCGGCGGTCATCGCTATTGTCAAGGACGTCATGCTCTACGTTATGGTCATGGCAGCCGTGATTCTGCTTCCTCTCAAGCTCGGCGGCTATGCTCATATCTTCGAAGTCGCGAGCCGCGCATTGGCCACTCATGCACCCGCAGCATCCATCTATCTGAAGCCTGGACAGTATCTGCCATATTCAACACTGGCAATCGGATCGGCCATCGCATTGATGCTCTACCCTCACACAGCGACAGCCGTACTCAGCGCCAAAAGCCCGAACGTTGTACGCCGCAATATGGCGATGCTGCCCGCCTACAGCTTTCTGCTCGGATTGATTGCTCTTCTGGGCTACCTTGCTCTTGCAGCAGGAATCACAACCAAAAACACCAGCGAAGCTGTCCCTCTGCTGTTCACGCGCATGTTTCCTGAATGGTTCTCCGGCTTCTGCTTATCGGCAATTGCCGTTGGCGCTCTGGTGCCTGCGGCGATCATGTCCATCTCCGCTTCAAATCTGTTTACCCGCAATCTCTACGGTGCCTTCGCCCGCAAGCCTCTGTCACCGGAGGGCGAATCGAAGATGGCCAAGCTGGTTTCGCTTGTCATCAAGTTCGGCGCTTTGATCTTTGTGCTGCGCCTTCCGGTTGCCTATGCCATCGACATGCAATTGCTCGGCGGTATCTGGATCGCGCAACTCTTCCCCGCCGTGGTCATCGGGGCATTCAGCCGATGGCTTCACCCCTGGGCATTGCTCGCTGGATGGGCCGTAGGAATGAGCGCAGGAACAGGAATGGTCATCTCGGTGGGAATGAAGAGCTCTGTCTATCCCTTGCACCTCTTTGGGCAAACGTACGCGATGTACGCTGCCGTTCCGGCGTTGTTGCTAAATCTTCTGGTCTCCGCAGCACTGACTCTGGCTTTTCGCGCATCCGGGTCAGGTAAAACCAGCGATGATATAACCGATGCCTCAGCCTACGTAGGATAAACAGAGATTCACACAGCCAGAGATACAGGATGCGCATCCTAACCAGCAGAAAGACGAGGTGACTGAGTGAGCCAGATCGAACAAGAGCGCAAAAGCGAACCGGCAAAGTCGTTGGTCAAAGGCATCGTAGCGGGCCTGATTGGCGGCCTGGTCGCTACTGCAGCCAAATCGATTGCCGAAAAGATTTATCCTCCGAGGACTCATGGCGAGCCGGAGCCTCCAGCCGTTCTGGCAGAAAAGCTGGCTGGCCACGAACTGACGCCCGCACAGGAAAAGGCCGCTACAGAAACCATTCACTGGGGCTTCGGTGCTCTTACCGGTGCCGCCTATGGAGCGCTCGCCGAGTTCTATCCTGCTGCAACGGCAAAAGATGGAGCTGGTTTCGGTATGGCGCTCGCTTCACTGACCCATGAAGGCGCTCTGCCTGCCATGGGATTATCCGCTCCTCCCGAAGAACAGACAACACGAGAACGTACCAGTGAACTCGCCTCTCATGCGCTTTTTGGCGTGGTGACAGAGACAGTACGGCGAGTCGTACGGAAGGCGCTCGGCTAGAGCAATTCTCTAAACGCCCTTCTTCATTGGCTCCCAGATAAACTTGTGGATCTGTAGCGAAAGCCTGGCGTCAAGTCCATCTGCCAGCATCCACTCCACAAGCTTGCGCGGATCGAGAGCCATGTTATCGGCGGTTCGCTGCGGACTTGGCGTCTTCTGAAAAGCGGGGCTCAGCAAAACGCCTCCTGATTTTCTGTTCAGATCGTGCTGATGAATAAAATCGCGGGCAAACTCGTAATCTTCGCGATTACTGATCACAAACTTGACCTCGTCGTTTTTGCTCAGCGCATCGAGGTTCTCCATCCGAAAGCTATTGGCCGCCGCACCTGCTCCCGGACATTTCACATCGACGATCTTGTGCACCGCAGCAGGAACATCGGCTAACGGGCGCTCGCCAGATGTCTCCATCATCAGCGTGTAACCTGCGGCCAGAAGCCCTTCCATCAGTGGAAGAAGTTCCTTTGCCTGCAGCATCGGTTCACCGCCGGTAAATTCAATCAACCTGCACGGAGCAAGCGCTTCAATCTGTGCAACGATCTCGTCCTGCGAAAATGGTTTGCCGCCGGTGAAGGTGTACTCCGAGTCGCACCACGAGCAGCGAAGATTGCATCCCGCCAGCCGTACAAAGATGCACGGCAGCCCTGCAAATGATGATTCTCCCTGGACCGATTTGTAAAGCTCAATCAGATACATTCGGTAATAACTATTCGTAGTAACGCGCGAAGCTGGTATCGGTCTCGTAAAGTGTGCAGTCCTTAATCCGGACTCGCCCATCCGTCATCTCGTGCAGTTGCTTTGCTGTCTGCTGATAAAAATAGCGCGCCAGGTTCTCCGCCGATGGATTGACAGTAGTAAATGGCTCCAGGTCGTTAATCATCTGGTGGTCCAGGTAATCCACAACCGGACGCATCACCTGCTTCAGCAACTTGAAGTCCAGCAGCAATCCGGCCTCATCGAGATCTTCGCCAATCAACGTGACAAAGACCTTGTAGTTATGGCCGTGCGGATTTTCGCACTTACCGCGATAATTGCGCAGGTAGTGGCCGGAGGAAAAGCCGGCTTCTACAGTAACTTCAAACATGGTTCTACGAATCCCTTCAGATCTGCCGGGCGCCGCACGAGTTGAATTTTCGGGGCTGAGATGACGCGGCTTACGGCTTCTTCTTATTGTACCGGGTTAGCGGTCCTCGCGCCTTTTGCGGCGCTGGCGTCGATTCTCTTCGTCCGTGTGACGTTCCGCTTGCTCAAAGAGCGAAGAAAGAATCGCAGCCAGGGAAACAACCATGCTGATAAAGAACAGCGCCAGCCCCATGGTCCGCCAAAGCGAAGTGTCTCCGGGAGAGCCCGGCTGATGGGCAACATTCGTATAAGACACGCCAAAAGCAATAATCGCGAAGACCAGCAATGTTCCAGCAAGAATGTAAAGATTGCGTCCCATGGATATGGCTTTATTCTACTGCGCGAAAAACTGCTCCACGTCACCAATCTCCTGCGTTGTACGATACGACGGCAAGCTTTCCATAAATATCCTGCCGTACCGCTGCCGCTGGATGCGCGGGTCCAGCAGCATCAGAACTCCACGATCATCAAGTGACCGGATCAGCCGGCCAAACCCCTGTTTGAGCGCAATCACAGCGCTCGGCACCTGGTAGTCGAAGAACGGCTTGCCCCCTGCCTCTTCAATTGCCTCCATCCGCGCCTTCACCACAGGATCGCTGGGCACTTCAAAGGGAAGACGGTCGATGATCACGCAGCTCAGTTGCTCTCCCTGCACATCGACACCCTGCCAAAAACTTGAGGTTCCGAACAGCACCGCATTCGGCGTGTCGCGGAACTGTTGCAACAGCACGTGCCGCGGCGCTCTGCCATGCAGCAGCAGATCGTATGGCAGAGCGGTCAACAGACGATCGTGAATCTCACGCATCTGCTTATAGCTGGTAAACAAGCAGAAGGCCCGGCCTTTGCTAATCTCCAGCACACGCCGAATACGCTCCGTTGCCCTGGCTGTGAACTCCGGCTCGCGTGGATCGGGCATGTTCGGAGGCAAATACAGCAACGCCTGCTTTCCATAATTGAAATGCGATGGAACGATCAGTTCTCGCGCGCTGGTGAGTCCCAGCCGATTGCGGACATGCTCAAAACTTCCCGCAACCGTCAACGTAGCCGAAGTCAGAATAACGCTCGAATAGCTCTCAAAGAGCGCGCTGGTCAGCAGCTCCGAAACATCAATTGGGGTAGCCTGCAGATGAGTATGCAAAGCCGCCGGAGCAGCTCCGCCGCGGGCAAAGTTGCGCACTCCACCAGCCGCACGCCGCTCAATCCAGAAGACAGTGTTGCGGTCGGGCGACTCCAGCAGAAACGCCAGATGCGCGCGGATATCCGCTGTGCGCTTACGCAAACCAGCGGCTTCTTCAACGTTCCGCACACGCTCCAGCTCACCCTCCAATCGGGTTAGAGCGTTCAATGTGGCCGTGTAAGTGTCTCCGCTTTCTTCCAGAAAGCTTTCGCGGTCTTCAAAAGCCATACGCCCCACGCTGGGAGGAGCAAAGCCATCTTCACTGGGCAGTGTTGCAAAAAAACGGTGCGCTCGTTCCTTCAGGGTCGCGCCTGCACTTGCGATGGACGATGAATACGCCTCTTTACTTTTAAGCAGAGTCTCAACATCGCGGGCGAGCTCATCAAATCGCTGCGTGCTCAGGCCAATCCCAAAATAGTTGGAAGCTACTTGTTCCAGTTCGTGCGCTTCGTCGAAGATTACCGCTCCAGCCTCGGGCAGAATACCTGCATCCGGTGCGTTCGCCGCCTGCTGCTTGATATTGAGATCGGCGAAAAAGAGGTGGTGATTGACGATGATAATGTCGCTCTCAAGCGCCTTTCGACGCATGTTCGTGATGAAGCAACGTTCCCAGTCAGGGCAGCTCTGACCGAGGCACACTTCAGTGCGGGCATCGAGCTTGTGCCACAGCGCTGAGGTCTCGGGCAGCGCGTCAATCTCAGCTCGGTCACCCGTCTCAGTTGTTCTTTCCCATTGCAGAATCGAGTGAAACTGCTCAATCTCTTCCAGGCCATTCAGCAGCGGGCTGTCGCGCAACGCATACAGCTTATGGCGGCAGAGATAGTTGCTGCGCCCCTTCATGTAACAGACCTTCAGCGGGCCCAGAAGTGATTCCAGAAAGGGTACATCTTTGAAGAAGAGCTGTTCCTGAAGGTTCTTTGTGCCTGTAGAGATGATGACCCTCTGTTGCCGCTCTCGTGCGAGTCGCAGCGCAGGTAACAGATAAGCGAGCGTCTTGCCGGTTCCCGTCCCGGCCTCGACAATCAGATGACGCTTTTCCTTGAAGGCACTCTCAATGGCGCGGGCCATTTCATACTGTCCGCGACGATGCTCAAAGGCCAGAGACGACTGGGCCAGCGTGCCTCCGGGCGAGAAAAAATCATGTAGATTCGGCAGTTTCTCCAGCGGAGCGGCAGAGATCGAGATGGAATGTGTGGTGGACAATGATCAGCCGCGCAAGTTCTCGGCCGCACAAGAGCTGCCGTGCTTCCTATAATAGACAAGCGCAGCGAAGAATTAGCGTAATGCCTTGCCGCCTGTTCAGATGCGGAAAGAAAGTTGGATATTCACCGTGGCAAAAAAAGACAGCAGAAAGCGGTTAGGCAAAAAACACAGGCAGGCGAGTACACGTCCTAAAAAAGGCCGCGCTCCGCGGGTTGCTCCGACAACCGGAGCCGTCGATCCGCGCAAGCGAAAGAAGCTGGCGGCTAAAAAGACTGCCGAAGCCAAGGCAAAGCTGCTGCCGAAGCGTTCACCGGAGTTCGAGTCGCGCAAGACGCTGCGGTCCTCAACCATCGCTCAACGAAAGCCCGTAAAGTCTGCGATTCCCGCTATCGAACGCGATCTCCATGAAGACGACTGGCGGGAAGCGGAAGTAATTGCAACGCAGCTATCCACGACAACGGAAAACATAGATCGCAATCTGCCTCTGATTGCGATCTGTGGACGCCCAAACGTCGGTAAATCGACACTCTTCAATCGCCTGACTGGATCGCGGCGTTCTATCGTTGGCGACGAGCCCGGAATCACCCGCGACCGCATCTATGGCGAAATCGAATGGGCGGGACGCGATGTACGCATCGTCGATACCGGAGGTGTCATTCCCGATGACGAGGCTCTGATTCCCAGCGAGATCTTTCGGCAGGCGCAAGTAGCCCTCGAAGAGGCCGATGTAATTGTGATGGTTGTTGACGGACGGACCGAGCTGGCATCTCCTGACATCGAACTGGCCCGTCTGCTGCTGCGTGGCGGCAAGCCGGTGTTTCTAGCGGTGAACAAGATGGACGCTCCGGAACTTCTGGCTGGAGCGGAGAACTTCCGCCGATTAGGCTTTCGTAACGTTCTGCCGATCTCAGCCGAACATGGTAATGGCATCGGCGATCTGCTGGACGAAGTGTTTGCTGCGTTGCCGCCTGAAGAGGTAGCCGAAGAACCAACCGAAGTCATGCTGACCGCGCAGGACGAGATGGCTGAGGATGAAGACGGTCCTCAACCGGAACGCAGACTGCGCACGCACGGCGAGTTCCAGGCGAAGGAGACGAAGATCGCCATCATCGGTCGGCCGAACGTGGGCAAGAGCACGCTGCTGAATGCGCTGACGGGAAGCTCGCGCGCGATCGTTTCGCCGATTGCCGGAACGACACGGGATGCCGTCGATGAGGTGGTCGAACGCGGAGGCCACAGCTTCAGGTTTGTGGATACGGCTGGAATTCGCCGTAAGGGCAAAACGAAGCTGATGGCGGAGAAGCTCTCGGTCGTGATGGCACGCAAGCATCTAGAAGCAGCGGACGTTTCACTGCTGGTGATCGATGCGGCAGAAGGCGTGACGGCGCTGGACGCGAACATTGGCGGCTATGCGCATGAGAGCGGACGCAGCGTGATCATCGTGGTGAACAAGTGGGACCTGATAACGACGGCGCGCATCGACGGCAAGCCGCCTGCCGATATTAAGATTTACGAGCAGCAGGTACGCGATGCGCTGAAGTATCTGGATTATGCTCCGCTGCTGTTTATCTCTGCGGCTGAAGGCAAGAACATCGAATCGGTCTTCAAGAAGGTCGAGCTGGTCTCGCGGGAGCGGCGCAAGCGCGTCACGACCGGACAAATGAACCGCTTTCTGGAGAAGGTCGACTTCCAGAAGGCTTCGGTTCCGATGGCGAAGCGCATTCGGATTTACTACATGACGCAGGCTGCGGTTGCTCCGCCGACGTTTGTGCTCTTCACGGACAAGGATGTGAAGATGCACTTCTCGTTCGAGCGGTTTCTGGCGAACCAAATTCGGGAGAATTTCGGGTTTATTGGCTCGCCGATCTGGTTCAAGATCAAGGCGCGGAATAAGAAGAAAGCGGAGTAGAGAAGATTAAGAAAGATGAAATACAGGGATCTCTCCACTGCGCTTCGCTTCGGTCGAGATGACGTAATTTATCGTTTTTTTCAGAGTATCTCAGTGAGAAGCCACTCGTTCCAGGCGGTGAGGGCGCGGTCGCACTGAATGCGGTGGCGCTCTTTTTTGTCGCGGA
>DASRSR010000020.1:0-8973 GCA_035656355.1 Edaphobacter sp. | reverse complement strand
CGACGCCGGTCAGAATGCCAAGATAGCCACCGATCGTACCGCACTTGACGCTGCCAATCAGGTAGCCGAAATCTCCGGCGGCGAGGAAGAAGAAGGTAATCCAGAGCAGAAGGAAGATGCTCCAGACCCCAATGCTGAGCCGGAAGGTCACAATCCAGAGCAGGAAGGTGAACACACCCCACATGAGCAACACAAAAGCCACTCCCGAGGCAGGCGGTGCAGACAGCCATCCCGAGCCAACCGTCCATTGCAAAAAGGCGAACCACCACCAGAACAGGCCGTAAGAGAGAAACGCGACCATTCCGAAGGTGTTGCCGCCGCGAAACTCCAGAATGCCGGCGATGATTTGCGCGATTCCGCCATAGGCAAAAGCCAGTGGAACGACGACCGGAACAGCTTCGTGTGGAAGCAGGCCGGCGTTGATGAAGCTAAGGACAACCGTGGTTAGGCCGAAGCCCGCCAGGCCGAGAGGACCTGGGTTTGCGATCTTTGGCGGCTGGGGCTGAAAGGGGTCGTTAAGTTGCGGCATAGAAAGCTCCTGTTCACGCGCCGATGGGCGTATGTTCGATAGCAAGATAAGAAGCCACTGAAATGCGACACCATCTTACTGAGGAAAGTGTTTCCGGGGTATAGGACAAAAGGCCGGAAAAAGCTGCCTCGGTCGGGGTATTCTGCTGAAGATGCACTCGATCAAAGCTATTTATCCCGGAACCTTCGATCCGCTCACCAATGGCCATCTCGACCTGATCGCCCGCGGAGCGAAGATTGTCGATCATCTGGTGGTGGCAATTCTGCGCAACTCGGAGAAAGGCACTCCATTGTTTACCGTGCCGGAGCGGGTGGAGATGATCTCCGAGGCGACGCGCGGCTTAGGCAATGTCTCTGTGGAAACCTTCGATGGCCTGCTGGTGGACTTTGCCCGCTCGCAGAGGGTGAAGGCGGTGCTGCGCGGCATCCGCGCCATCTCGGATTACGAGTACGAGTTCCAGATGGCGATGATGAACCGCAAGCTCGATCCCGAGCTGGAGACGCTGTTTATGATGCCAGCCGAAAAGTACACCTACGTCAGCTCCCGCCTGATTAAAGGCGTCTTTCGCCTTGGTGGCGACGTGTCGGGGCTGGTTCCTCCGCTGGTGATGGAGCGGCTGAAGGCCAAGGTGCCGAGCCTGGATTAGCGTACCTGTATTCACCATAGAGGCCGTTTGTTCTATGACTTGAAATGTGGCTTCTTCATAATCCAGACAAACGGAGTTGCGGCAAATAGCAGACCAGCCATCACGCGGAAGCCGTCGAGATAGCTCAGTGCCGAGGCATGTTGCAGCAGCCGATGGTAGAGCAAAGCCATCTCCAGATGGGTTGACTGTCCTGTGCCTCCGCCCAGGCTTGCCTGGAGCCTCGTCAGCAGCTGTGAAAGCGGAGCCTGTTCGTGTCCTGTGGCTGCGGCTAACCGGAGCTGATGAAACTGTTCTCGCCGCGCCTCAAACGCCTCGAATACCGAGATACCGATTCCTGCTCCGAGGTTCCGCGCCAGGCCAATCAGGCTTGTCGCGTATCCCATCTCCTGCTGCGGAATGGGATCGACCGTAATGGTTGCCAGCGGCACAAACATGAACGACAACCCCGCGCCCATTACTATCTGAGGCCAGAAAAAGTTCCACGGTCCGGCGTTGATATTCAAATACGAAAACATGTATGCGCCAATGGCGGAGACGATCAGACCTCCAGTCAACAGGGCGCGCATGTCCCAACGCTTGCCGATGAGATAGCCGGCGACGGGCATCAGCGCCAGCGTGGCAATTCCTCGGGGAGCACTCCATATCCCAGCGGTGACTGCGGGAAAGTTCAGCAGCTCCTGCATGAACAGAGGCAGCAGGACAATACTTCCATAGAGGGAAAAGAAGAGGACCATCGATAGGCATGTGCCGGTCAGGAACGTGCGGTAGCGAAAAAGGTCGAAGTGCACAACGGGAGCGCGAGTGTGCAACTCCCATAGGACGAAGGCGATCAGGAAGACGGCCGCAATCACCGTCATTGTGACAATAAAGTGCGAGCTGAACCAGTCGGCCTCCTGGCCTTTGTCGAAGACGATCTGCAGCGCGGCGATTCCTATCGCCAGCAGCCCCACGCCCCAATAGTCGATACGGGTCGAGCCGCGGCGAATATATGGCGGATCGAAGACGTAGGTCCACACCAGGAACAAGCCAAGCAGACTGATAGGAAGATTGATAAAGAAGATCCAGCGCCAGGAATAATCCGTGGTGAGCCAGCCGCCGAGCATGGGAGCAACAATGGGCGCGATGACGATGCCAACACCCCACAACGCCATCGCCTGCCCGCGCTCTTCGCGCGGAAAGGCCTCCAGCATGATGGCGCGCGTGGTGGGTTGCAACGAGCCACCCGCCGCTCCTTGCAGCACGCGGCAAAGAATCAGGACCGAAAGCGACGGAGCTAGCCCGCAGAGGATGCTCGCAATGCTGAAGCCGGCAACGCTGATCATCACCAGCCGTTTGCGTCCGAAGTAATTGGCAAGCCATCCGGAAAGTGGCAGCACGATTGCATTGGCGACCAGGTACGATGTGATCACCCATGTGGCTTCATCGAGGGACGCAGAGAGATTGCCTGCAATGTAGGGAAGGCTGACGTTGACCGCCGAGGTATCGACCAGTTCCATGATCGCGGCGATCATCACTGCGAAGGCGATCATCCAGCGCATCCATTTGTCTGCCTTCACGCCGACTGTTCCGGTATCGTCCTCAGAACCAGGACGCGACCCTTCCCGTGTTATGGACCCGGTGGCCACAATCTTATGTTATGGGAGATGATGAGAATCCATAACTTGACTCGTATCTTCGGGTATCGTGTTCTGCCATCTGAATTACTGAAAGTTTGATAGACCGCCATCATTTGAGAATCAACAGAATCGTTGGCTATGGCTTTATCTCGGGGGATTAATCTGACAAACTAGAGGTATGAGCACAGCGACAGCTACCAAGGTATTTGCGGACAGGATTGGCCGCATTGAAGTTTCGGCAACGATGGCGATCACAGCGGCAGCGCTGAAGCTGAAGTCGGAGGGTGTAAATCTGGCCGATTTTGGCGCGGGCGAGCCGCACTTTGCAACACCGCGACACATTAAAGACGCGGCCATCGAGGCCATTGAAAAGAACTTCACCCGCTATACCAACGTTGCGGGCATTCCCGAGGTGCGTAAAGCAATCGTTGACCGTCACGCGGCCGACTTCGGTTCCAACTATGCGTCCGATGAGTGCGTGTTTACCACCGGCGGCAAGCTGGCGCTGTTCAACGCAATTCAGGTGCTGGTTGACCACGGGGACGAGGTGATTCTGCCGGTTCCGTACTGGGTCTCGTTTAAAGACATCATTCAGTATGCGGGTGGCAAGCCTGTGTTCGTCGAGACTGATGAGGCGGAGAACTTCCGCGTCACGGCAAAGATGATCGAAGATGCGATTACGCCAAGGACAAAGGCGATAATCCTGAACACGCCGTCGAATCCGTCGGGCGCGGTGGTCTCGCCAGAGGATTTAGAAGCGATTGTTCGGCTGGCGCATAAGCACGGAATCTATGTGCTGCTCGATGAGTGCTACGTGTACCTGAACTTCACTGGCAAAATTGTCAGTGGCGGTTCTTTTACCGATTGCAAGGAGCATGTGGTCGTTCTGGGGTCACTCTCGAAGACTTATGCGATGACCGGGTGGCGCGCCGGATTTGCACTGGGACCGAAGCCGATTATTGCAGCGATGAGCAAGCTGCAATCGCAGAGCACGTCAAATACAGCCAGCATGGTTCAGCGGGCTTCGATTGCTGCCGTCAGTGGATCACAGGATTGCGTCGCCGAGATGCGCGCAGACTATATCAAGTTGCGCGACCGTGTGCTTGATGGGTTCAAGACGATTCCCGGGCTGACCTGCACGGTGCCTCAGGGGGCGTTCTATGTGTATCCGAATGTGAAGAATTTTATCGGCAAGGGCGGAATTCAGTCCGCGACGGATTTGGCAGCGAAGCTGCTGAGCGAAGCGCATGTGGTAGTGGTTCCGGGCGAGGCTTTTGGAACCACCGAGCATATCCGGCTGTCGTATGCGGTCTCGCACGACGTTGTCGATGAAGGTGTGAAGCGGATGCGGGAGTATTTTGCAAAGCTGAGTTAGATGTCAATTTCGGTAGTTTGAAGGAGCGGCCGCATTCGGCATTTTGCCGGTGCGGTCTTTCCCTTGAGATGGAGTCGTATACCCATGGGTGTTAGTGGACTGGAGCCACGATTTGCTCCGGTGATTCTTGCAGGTGGAAGTGGGACTCGGTTCTGGCCACGAAGCCGGCGGTCACGCGCTAAGCAGGTTCTGGCGCTCGATGGCAACGAGACGATGATTCAGCAGACGCTGAAGCGGCTGATGCCGGTGGCGAAGGCGGATGACGTGTGGGTCATCACCAATGAGCTGCTGGACGACGTGATCGCCGAGCAGCTTCCGCAGGTGCCGCGCGAACATATTCTGAGTGAACCGGCGGCGAGAAATACGGCCCCAGCGTGCGCGCTGGCGGCGTTTCTGCTGGAAAAGAACGCGCCGGATGCAGTGATCGGCATCTTTCCTTCCGACCATGTGGTGAAAGACACCGCGCGATTTGCAAAGGTCATTCACGCCGGTGTGGCTCTGGCTGCCAGTGGGGACAGAATCGTTGTTCTGGGTGTTCCGCCGACGCGTGCAGAGACAGGATATGGCTATATCGAGCAGGGAAGCGTCGATGGTGCAGCCACAAAGATTGCAGAGGGAATTGAAGTCCGGCGGGTGAAGCGGTTTACGGAGAAGCCGGACAAGGCGCGCGCCGAGGAGTTTTTGAAGTCCGGCAATTATGCCTGGAACGGCGGCATTTTTCTATGGAGCGCAACGACGCTTGCCGGAGCAATCCGTGAGTATTGTCCGGCGATGGCCCCGCTGCTGGAAAAGATCGCCTCCGCGTACGGCACCGATGATTTTGCGCGGGTGTTCGCAGAGGAGTATCCGCGGTGCGAAAACATCAGCATTGACTATGCAGTACTGGAGCCGCGTTCGCGCAAGGGCGAAGAGGGCGCGGCGATCTACTGTCTGCCAGGTGACTTCGGATGGAATGATCTTGGCTGCTGGGATGCGCTGCATGAGTACGAAGCCGATTGCTGTAGCGAGGATGCCGCAATTAAGAATGTATTTGGGGCAACCGCATCGCAGGTGGTAATCGATTCGTGCGGAAACTATGTGTATGCTCCAGGCCAGGCGGTCGCGCTGGTCGGTGTCAACAATCTGGTGGTCGTGCAGACGAAAGACGCTTTGCTAATTACGACCCGGGAACGGTCGCAGGATGTAGGCAAGGTGGTTGCGGAATTGAAGAAGGCCGGAAGAGAAGACCTCATCTAGGCAGAAGGTAATCGAGGAATGGCAGAGACTGCGGTGAAGTTTGGAACGGATGGGTGGCGCGGCATTATTGCTGACGACTTTACCTATGCCAATGTGCGTGTTGCTGCGGCCGCAATTGCCAATTATGTGCTTGCGCACGAAGATGCGGCTGCCGGGATATGCATCGCCTACGATACGCGTTTTGGTTCACGAGCATTTGCAAAGATTGTGGCTGAAGTGATGGCCGGTGCGGGAATTTCTGTGACCATGGCGAAGGAGATTACGCCGACGCCCGCGCTTTCTTATGCAGTGCGTGAGCGCAAGGCCGCAGGCGGCGTGATGATTACGTCGAGCCATAATCCGGCAGAGTGGAATGGAGTGAAGTACAAGGCAAGCTACGGCGGTTCAGGTCTGCCTTCCATTATGACGTCGATTGAGAGTTATCTGGGTAAGCCGCTGGCGAAGATAGCAAACCCCGCAGCGATGGAAGAGGTGGACTTCAATCCGCCATATATTGCCGCGATTGCGCGATTTGTAAACCTCGATGCAATTCGTGCATCAGGCTATAAATTCCTGATTGACAGCATGTATGGCGCGGGGCAGGGAGTGATCGCGGGCATCTTTAGCAAGGCTGGTGTGCCGTTTGTCGAGATTAGGAACGAGGTCAATCCGCTGTTTCCGGGCATCAATCCCGAGCCTATCCTGCCGAATATTCGCGAGACACAGAAGGCTGTGGTTGCCGAACACTGCGATGCGGGATTGATTACCGACGGCGATGCCGACCGCATCGGCGCAGTCGATGAGCATGGCAATGTGGTTGATGCGCACAAGATATTCAGTGTGCTGTTGAAGTGGCTGCTGGAGCGGAAGAAATGGCCCGGCGATGTAACGCGGGCTTTCAATACTACGAAGATGATCGACCGCATCGCCGCAAAACATGGACGGCGACTGCATGAACATGGCATTGGCTTCAAATATGTCTGCGAATTGATGTTGAAGGAAGAAATTCTGATTGGCGGCGAGGAATCGGGTGGCGTTGGTATCAGCCGCCATCTGCCGGAGCGCGATGGCCTGTTGAATTCGCTTTTGCTGGCCAACGTAATGGCGGATGAGAAGAAGACGCTGGGTGAACTGGTTGCTGCATTGCAAGAGGAGTTTGGCGAGCACCAGTATGGCCGCGTGGATATGCACATCGACGATAGGTTGAAGCAATCTGCTATTGCACGTGCTGCGGCTATCAAGCCTGAAGCAGGCGAGATGGCTGGGATGAACGTGCTTCGGGTGGAGTCGATGGACGGCATCAAGTTCTTCTTGGAGAACCCGGAATGCACCGGCAAGAATAATGCTGCCGAGACATGGCTTCTATTGCGTGCTTCGGGCACAGAACCGCTGCTGCGCGTCTATTGTGAGAGTTGTTCAGCTGAGTCGGTCACAAAGATATTGAAGGCCGCACAAGCATTTGTTTTGCAGGGGAGCACTGTTTGAGCAAAGTGATTTGCGTGGAAGCCAAGGGCATTCTGTTCGATATGGATGGTGTGCTGGTCAGCTCGATTGAATCGGTGATCCGCTGTTGGAAAGAGTGGGCAAAAATATACGGCGTACCTAATGCGGACAGCTATGATGTCCCGCATGGCGTGCGTGCTATCGACATTATCAGACAGCTCCGGCCCGACATCGACGCGCAGGAAGGTCTGCGTGTGATTGAAGACCTGGAGATGGAAGACATGGACGGCCTGACCGTTCTGCCAGGTGTGAAGAAACTGCTCGAGAGCCTTCCTCTGGATCGCTGGGCCATCGTGACTTCGGCAACGCGACGGTTGTTGATTGGACGGTTGAAGGCAGCTGGCTTGCCGGTTCCGGAGCGCATTATCAGCGGAGACATGGTGGAGCGCGGCAAGCCTGATCCTGAGCCATATCGGCGCGGAGCCGAGTTGCTGGGTTTTCGGCCTGAGGACTGCGTCATCGTGGAAGATGCACCTTCAGGCGTAGGAGCAGGCAAAGCAGCAGGAGGTCGCGTGCTGGCTGTGCTGGGAACGCACTCCGTCAACGAACTGGGCGAGGCAGACTGGGTGGTAGCTTCCCTGAACGATCTGACGGTGACAACGAAGGCTGAAAGCCTGCAATTGCAATTTGCTCCTGTAGGTTAGGTCTCTTTGTTTGACAGCAGTCTTTGCCGCGCCTTGGCCCCGTCACGGTAGAGCATGATGGGACGGCGTCCCGGTGCCTTTATGGTTACGAATCCACCATCGACCTTTACGGGAAGCTCGTGCCGGTCAGGTTCGAAGACGGCAAGCGAGATTGCTGCAATTTTTCCGCTATCCCAACCGTCAGGTAGCTTGAATCGCAGGGTTTCACCGCGAAGCGAGTAGATGGCGATTCGTTCATCGTCGAAGGGGCAGAAAGTATTTCCGTTACGAGCGATTTCGACGCCCTTGAGGTGAACGGAATAGTCTCGCGTCTTGTAATTCACTTCGACTTGAGAGCCATCTTCAAGGCCAAGGATGGCACGGTCTCCTTCGCGGCGGAAGGTCTCAAGGTTCAACTGATGCAGCTTGAACCAGGGAATATGGGAGAGATAGTAAAGCTCGACAAGCTGGTTGATGGATACATTGAATGGAGGGTCCTCTGATCCCCAGATATATCCGTAGCCGTTGTAAAACAGTGCATTCAGGACGCGGTCGATTGTATCGATAGGATGTCCCTGTTGACCCCATATCGCGCTCTTGCGATAGATCGTCGCCTGCAGCGGAACAGGCTCTCCGCCAAAGGGACACGGACCGCCGGACATTCCATTCTGGAATGAGCTGACCTTGCCGATGAAGGCATAGCGGATGAACTCGGAGGTTACATCGACGCCGTGTTGCTTGAAGAGATCGATGACTTTATAGCGCGCCTGGAGGTTTTTGATGCCACTGGCGGGATGCTTCGGGTCCCAGTCGTTGCGAATGGAAAAATAGGTCAGAACGTCGATGTGGGCGACATCGTGGATTTTGTAGTGATCGCAGGTATAGTGGACACGCTCGGTGCCGGGGCCTTCCATATATTTCGCGAGTCCGAGTACATAGGATGGCTCTCCGGTCCAGTCGCGGCTGAACCATAATTTGCCGTCTGGCCGCCGCGCAATAATGTCATCACTCCATGCAGGACTGCTCTTGTAAGCGTCGTCGTAGTTGTCGGAGAGTGTAATCAGCGCGTTGTGCTCTTCGCAGGTTTTCTTCAACTTAAGAAGGTCTTCATATGTTCCGAGTCGATGGTCTACTTCCTTGACGGCAGGATAGCCCGTATCCTTCCCGCGATACTGCCATCCCCATATCTGAACGATTTGTGGAGCACCATCAATCATTGCAGCGAGCTGCCTTACACGCTCTTCAACCTGCGGGAAAGGACATACCGGCAGACGTGGCCGGGGGAGATCGCACAGGATGTCGTACTGGAACTTGTCATGATAGTAGGGATTTGGAATCGGCGGCATCCGTTTGCGCACCGATTTTGCTCCGTCGAGCCAGTCCATTGCGGCTTTCCCGCTGCCGGTAATGAAGTCCAGACGGCAGGAGGATTTCTGCTCGATGAGCAGATTGGGTGTCGAAGGATT
>DASRSR010000019.1:0-9758 GCA_035656355.1 Edaphobacter sp. | reverse complement strand
GCAGTTCCATGCAGACGACCGATCTGCCCGCCATCAGCGAGCTGCTCAAGCCGGGGCAGGAGGTCCTGGTACAGATCGCCAAGGAGCCAATTGCCAAGAAAGGCGCGCGAATTACCTCGCACATCGCCCTTCCTGGCCGGTTCCTTGTCTTTATGCCGACGGTCAATCATACCGGCGTCTCACGCAAGATCGAATCCGATAGCGAGCGCCGCCGTCTGAAAGAGATTCTGCTCAGCGAAAAAGGCGAGGCATCGGGTGGCTTCATTGTTCGCACGGCTGCTGCCGGAGCCAGTGAAGAGGAGCTGCGCAGCGATCTCCGCTTCCTGCTCAATCTCTGGGCCGACATCAAGCAGCGCTCGGAGTCCTCCAAGTCGCCTGCATTGATCTATCACGACCTCAACCTGGTTGAGCGTATCCTGCGCGATCAGGTCACAGATAACTTCTCCGCCATTTGGGTTGATACCGAAAGCGACTACGAGCGCATCCTGCGTTTTCTGCAGCGTTTCCAGCCTTCGCTCATTCGACGGGTCAAGCTTTACACCAAGGAGACGCCGCTCTTCGAGCAGTTCGGCATCACTGAAGAGATTAACAAGGCACTTCGCAGCAAGGTGTGGCTCAAGTCCGGCGGCAGCATTGTCATCAATCAGACTGAGGCGCTGGTGGCCATCGACATTAATACCGGCAAGTTCGTCGGCAAGACGGCTCGCCTGGAAGATACTATCGTCAAGACGAACCTCGATGCCATCCCCGAGATCGTTCGCCAGATCCGGTTGCGCGATCTGGGTGGAATTATCATCATCGACTTCATCGACATGGACGAGCGTAAAAACCGTCACAAAGTTATGGCTGCACTTGAAGAGGAGCTGAAGAAGGACCGCGCTCCATCCAAGGTGCTTCAATTCAATGACTTCGGATTGGTGGCCATCACCCGGAAGCGGGTGAAGCAGTCGCTGGAGCGCACCCTTTCAACCACTTGCAATATCTGCCAGGGAACCGGTATGACAAAATCTCCCATCACAGTCTGCAATGACATCTATATCGAGATGCGTAAGATGCAGAAGCACCTGGACCGTGGAGATGTCATGCTGCGTGTGCATCCAGACGTGGTCAAGCAGCTCAAATCAAGCACCAAGTGGCTGCAGGAGATGGAAGAGATGGTAGGCAAGACCATTCTCGTCAAATCCGATCCCAGTCTGCATCCTGAGCAGTTCGACATCCACTAATATCTTCGGCCCGTTCTTTCTAAAGAACGGGCCGAGACGCTTATTGGACAAGCAGGTATCTTTTCATTCCGGTCTGATTCGGCCTAAAGTCGAATCGGAGTGTTTGCCCACTTCATCCAAACGTCTTTAGATTTGAAGATGCTGTCATCTAAAAGTACTTTTTAAGCGTCCTACACAACAAGAACGAAATTGCCGGGTTGAATTAGACGGAGAACCCGTAGAATCAGCAATATCAGCAGACACAGGGAGCTTTCAGAGATGCATACAATCATCGGCAGAAACTGCTTTTCCAAACCTTTCCTTTGCAGCGCGGTCCTTGGAGTATTTGCCGCTGCAGCTACACTTGGCTTGCAGGCCCAACAACCGGCTACTACCTCTGCCTCGGTACATCCTAAACTCGATCTGAAGGCCAGCCTGATGGCCCCACTTGATCTCTCTTCGGCCAATTCCAATTACTTTTTGAGTTCAAGTTCTTCATCCTCCTCGGAGGCCAATGCGACGGCGACCAGCAATTTCGACTTCAACAGCGAAGCTACCCAGCCTCCTCCACGCCGCCGTTATCATCGCCCCAACTACAGCGACCGAATGCATAATGCAGATGGTTCCAGCAAACTGGCCATCATTGCCGGTGGTGGATTCACTCTCCCTAACGGGGACGCAGGAAAGGTCTTTACGACCAGCTACGGCCTGCAGGTTGGTGGCGGCTATAACTTCAACAAGAAGTTTGGCATCCTCGCCGAGTTCGGGTATGACCACTTTGGAATGCAGGGATCAGTTCTGCGCGCACAGCAGGCGTACTACAACAGCCTGGGAATTATTGATCCTTCGACCGGGTTACCGGCAGACTTCTCTGGCCTTGACGCCAATGCTCATATTCTTTCGGTGACCTTCAACCCGGTCTACAACTTTTATCAGGGTGATACCTTTGGCGCATATGTGACCGGCGGCGGCGGATATTTCCACAAAGCGGTTAATTTCACCTTGCCTCAGGCCAGCTATTACTGCGATTACTTCGGCTTCTGCTATCCCATTACGACCAATGCCAACTTCGACACCCACAGTGCCGATGGCGGCGGTTTCGATGTCGGCGGCGGCCTTACCTTTAAGCCTTCGCGATTTGGCGCAGTCAAGTTCTATACCGAGGTCCGTTACGTTCGCAGCAACGCGAAGCTGACGCCGGAGTCGAGCAATCCCAGCCCCATCTCGCTCCTTAATGCCAACGCGGACTCTTATGTCCCGATCACCTTCGGTGTTCGCTGGTAAGCAACTTATTCCTACATAGCAAAGAGGCCCGGTTCATCGCCGGGCCTCTTCTTTGGGTTCGCTACTTATATTCCAATCGGATATGGCTTTTCGTGAATCTCCTGCCCGGCATTGCCGCTGCGTTCAAACCGCCCCTGCAGCAAGCTCAATAGAGCGGTATACCAATAGCCAAAAACGAACAACAAAAGAAAGGGAACAGTAAAGAAGTTCTCCGTCGAGACCGCATACCATACCGTCCATACGAAGTACGCGCCAAGCGCTAGTTCGATCCATGGAACTATTCCCAAACGCTTTCTGTATACCTTCGCTTGCGACTTCTCACCTTTCTTGTTCACGCGATATTTGGGTGTCCGCGCAAAGGCGCTCTTAACGCCAAACAGGGCCTCCATTACGGCCTTTGTGTTCGTGATGGTTAGCCCGATGCCGCCCAGTGCCAGCAGGAACGGCACATACAGAATCTTTTTGTGCCATGAATGGGGAAACAATTCTTTTTGGCTGACCAGATAGAACGTCGAAACCGACATGGTGCTCGCCATAAATAGAGGGAAATCGATAAGCAGCATCTGCAGATAACCCTGCCAGCTTCGGATAATCATCGCCGGCATCAGCAGCACGCTTAGAATAATCATCAACGGATAGCTGATATTCGCCGTCAAGTGGTACCACGCTTCCAGTTTGGTGTGCCAGGGAGCATCGCTCTTGAGTACCCTCGGCAGAACCTTTTTCGCCGTCTGGATCAGTCCCTTCGCCCATCTGGCCTGCTGCGTTTTGAAGGCGGTCATCTCAATCGGCAACTCAGCAGGGCACTCGACGTCCTGCAGATATTTGAACTTCCAGCCAACAAGCTGCGCGCGATAGCTCAGGTCGGTGTCTTCGGTCAGAGTATCGTGCTGCCATCCGCCCGCTTCCGTGATTGCCTGCCGCCGCCACATTCCTGCTGTGCCGTTGAAGTTGAAGAAGACGCCGGCACGGCTGCGGCCGCCATGCTCCAGCACAAAGTGCCCATCCAGCAAAATGGCTTCAACCTGGGTCAGAAAGCTGTAGTTCCGGTTCAGGTGGGTCCACCGGGTCTGCACCATACCGATTCCTGGTTCGGCAAAGTGGTGCACTACCTGTCGTAGCCACTGTGGAGGCGGCACAAAGTCAGCGTCAAAAATCGCTACAAATTCGCCGCGAGCGGTCTTCAATCCTGCGTCGAGCGCTCCAGCCTTATATCCATGCCGATTGGTGCGGTGGAGATAGACAACCGGCTGCGGCGCCAGCTCAGTAGCGCCCGTCGCATAGCGCTCTACCAGTGCACTTGCCACTTGCCGGGTCTCGTCCGTCGAGTCATCCAGCAACTGAATCTCGAAACGGTCGCGTGGATAGTCCAGATTGCAAACCGCATCCAGAAGACGGTCCACCACAAACTGCTCATTAAAGATGGGAAGCTGGACGGTTACAAACGGAAGCTCTTCTTCGGCAAACTGGGCCGGTGGCTCCTTCCACTTCGCTTCATTCTTTTTGTTGCGGTAGTACAGCCACACCAACTGGTAGCGATGAATCCCATAGAACGCCAGTATCACCATGACGATGAAGTAGGGAATCAGCATGCACGTGTCAAACGTGTTCCAGCGATACAGGTGCTCAAACGTCTTGTCGGCGTAGTGTGTCTTCCAGTAATGCCCGAAGCCGTGCTGCTGTGCCATCAGCAGGGCGAGAACACCAGGGATCGATTGAAGAAAAGAGGACAGGAGGCTGCTCCAGCAAAGAGGTTACTGCTTTAGAACCCGATTTTACGCGAACAGGAAACCGGAAAAGAATGACACCTTCGATTATCCCGGTCATCCAATAAGGCTCAGGGAGAGTTCACGTTATGCCTTTAGTTCGTATTTCCATGAAGACCGGACGCACCGCCGCGCAGAAAAGACTCATCGCAGATGCTATTTATGATGCAATGCGGGGGACGTTGAATGTCCCCGAAAATGACCGTTTTCAGATTGTGACGGAACACTCTGGGGATGACCTCATTTACGATCGGCACTACCTCAACATCGAACGCAGCGATGGCACCATTTTTATTCACGTCTTTTTACGCAAAGGACGAACTGTTGAGATGAAACAAGCATTTTATCGCCGCACGGCGGAACTCCTCCAAAACGCAGGCGTACGGCCTGAGGACGTATTTATTGTCCTGTCGGAAAACGATCTTTCGGACTGGTCTTTCGGTAACGGAATTGCCCAATACGTGAGCTAGAGCAGTTTCCCTGTAGGTGTAATGCGGGGCCTAGACCTCAATGGGCGTTTTCCTCCAACGAAAACGCCACAGAACGTCCCTCTCGGGCTTTCCATCATCAGCGAAAATGCTCCAATCAACCTAAGAACATCGTTCTGTATAGCGTGTCCCGTTGTACCGGCTGGAAGCCTGCGCCCCGAATCACCCGTCGCAAATCTTCCTCTGTGGTGTTATTGCTTCCATCCAGCAACACAGAACCAGCGTCGTTGCTGCCGAAACGGAGTGCCATCTGCAGGACCTTGAGTCCTTGCGTCTCCAGATCAGTCTGAAGATTGGCAATGTTATCCAGAACCATACGTGAAATCGCCAGAGTCTTTAGATATTCGACAGCGGTGGCTTCTTCAACGGCGATGCCTGCTGCTCTCCGCGGCTGAAAACTTACCGGAACGAATGCGCAGAACCCGCCTGTTTCTTCCTGCAACTGTCGCACCGCCTCAAGATGGTTGAGCCGCTGTTCGAAGCTCTCGCCTGCACCAAAGGTCATCGTTGCAGTGGTCTGAACTCCCAGCGCGTGGGCCTCGCGATGTACTTCGAGCCATCCTGGGGCCGACCATTTTCCCCGGCTGTGCTCGGGTGCGGCATCGTCCAGAATGCCAGCATCATCGCCGGGAATCGAATCGAGTCCTGCGTCGCGCAGGCGCAGAATTGTGTCGCTTACGGAAAGATTGGAGTTCTGCGCAACGGTCAAAATCTCGCTCGCAGAAAGGGCATGTAGCCATAGGGGAGGGAATTGCGCTTTTACCCGGGAGAACAGGTGCTCATACCAGGCGACTGGCTCGGATGTATCAATCGCGCCGCGTAACGTGACACCAGTGCCTCCGCTTTCAATGGTGCGTTCAATTCCAGTGCAGATCGTGTCCCACGGTGCATCGGCGTCGATCTTTCCCTGGATGGCGTAGCTGGCCACACCTTCCGGATGCAGCTGCTGACGCACTGCATCGGCTTCCATCCCAATTCCAACTAAGTCGTCGCTTTTGAAACAATCCAGAGCTTGTTCCCGGCTGATTCCCATTCTGAAATTCTACCGGCACTTTGTCTATCGGCGTGCCAGCAGCACGATTACCGCAATCAGCAGGGCCACAATTAATGAAATACCTACCTTCATCCATCGCGTCAGCGAGACGACTTGCCCCTCAAGAGCGGTCACCCGTTCCATGCTGGCTCCCATACGTTTTACTTCGGATGAGAGGTCGGCGATCTGGCCGCTTTGTTGTTGCAATTGCTGATAGAGCCCTGCGTGGGCCTTGGTTACCTGCCCCAAATCCCCGCGCACTCCCTCGGCCATGGCCAGCATGGCTGCTTCAGTTGCCTTGTCCGTCGCTGCTTTCGAGGAAAAATACTTGTCCGCCATCGGCACCAGCCGGGTAATGTGCGGAAGCAGTTCGAACAACTGCGCCAGAACCTTAGGCCACATCCTCTACCTCCCGGATGCCGCAGGCCGAAGCGTGCGCCAGCGCCAGATAAGCGTCGCGATGGTCAACACAAGAATCGACGTCATAATTCCCCACGACCATACGCAATAGATGCACCACTTCTCCATGACGAACGCTTCGAGATAACTCAAAAATGCAGCACACATCCATCCCAGTTGCGCTGCTTCAAACACAAGCCACCAACGACCGAACAGCGCCAGAACTGCAATCACGCCATAGCCGATGATTCCAATAGTCGCTACTGGAATATGCTTTTTCCCTGGGGCCTCGTCAAAGGTCTTTGGAGGAAAGACGGCAAAACGGCTGTGGTTCACCGATCCGCAGTCCCAATGCGCGCTTACCTCGCAGGGAGGAGCTTGCGAAGGGTCCATGTTGTGAATCCGAAGTGCCAACACACTTACGACCAAGCCTGCCAACGCCAGCAACGCCACCAGATATTTCATGGCTCCGATTCTACAAGGCGGGAGGGAACAGGGAACAGGGAACAGGCTTGAGGTTTGTGCATTCCCACCCATCACGACGACAAAACAGTCGTGATGAATAGGGCATCCGAGCGGGGTGTGCCCACAGCATTCCTCAGGTTGAGTTGAGTAAGAAAAGACCCGCGCCTTCTGTTCCCTGATCCCTGTTCCCTTGCTTTTCACAGCCACTTTGCCAGGCGCTTCTTCATTACCCGGATTGCTTCAGCGTTTTCGTCCACCATTAGAAATTGACGCCCGTTGCGGCCGGCGGCTTCGCCAGTTGTTCCACTGCCGGCGAAGAAGTCGAGCACGCGCTCTCCTGGGTTGGAGTGCACCTTCACGATGCGTTCCAGCACGCCCAGAGGCTTCTGGGTCGCATAGCCGGTCTTTTCTTTGCCCGTGGGCGAGACGATGGTGTGCCACCAGACATCGGTCGGTGTCTTGCCTTTCGCCGCCTTTTCCGCACCAACTAGCTCCGGAGCCATGTATGGAATCCGATCGCACTCGTCGAGATGAAAGGTGTACCGCTCCGGATGTTTTGTATACCAGAGGATGTTGTCGTGTTTCGCCGGCCAGCGCTTTTTGGAGCGCGCGCCGTAGTCGTAGGCCCAGATGATCTCGTTCTGGAAGCACTCGCGCCCGAAGATCTCATCCAGCATTACTTTTGCATAGTGCACTTCGCGATAATCGATATGGAAAAAAAGCGATCCGGTGGCTGTAAGCACCCGATGCGCTTCGATCATGCGTGGCCGCAGGAATCCAATAAAGTCATCGAACCGGTCGCCGTAGCCCGCGCCCGCGGGCTGCACCTCCAATATCTCAGTCCGGTAACGTCGTCCGCCGAATCCTACGCGGTCGCCCTTTGCATCGCGCACGGTTTTCATTTGCGTTCGCGACTGCTGCCGTCCGGTGTTGAAAGGTGGGTCAATATAGATCAATTCCACCGATTCATCTGCCATGCGGCGCAGAACTTCGAGGTTGTCCCCCTGCACAATCTGGTTCATCCGTTCTTTGTTTCCTCAGAACCTAAGCTACCCTACGCTTTGCCTCCGGCGTTATGGCGTGTGTATCTTTTTGTGCAAAAGAAAATCCACCCTTTTCTGCAAGCGAGGAAGCACTCTGGAAACCGCAGCGCAAACTTCGATTGTCCATGCAATGCTCTCTCATCCCGGGCTGGTACGCCGTGGCAATGAAGACGCCTGCGCCGCCCTGCCTGAGGCTGGAGCCTTTGTCGTCTGCGACGGCATGGGCGGCGCTGCTGCTGGCGAGGTCGCAAGCCGCCTTGCCGCCGACTCTTTTCTGAACTATATCTCCGGGCAGAACGGCAATGCTGCCGTTGTGCCGCAGAGGATGCTCGCTGCGGCGATCGACGCCGCCAACAATGCTGTTTATCGATATTCCCGCCAATCGGCGAAGCTCGAAGGCATGGGAACCACACTGGTTGCGCTGGTTGCTCCCGTACGCCAGGCGAAGCCTGATATGGTGTGGCTGGCCCATGTCGGCGACAGCCGGGGCTATCGTCTTCGCGGGGGCCATCTCGAGCAGTTAACCCCCGATCACACCTTTGTTGCCGAGCAGCTTCGCGCAGGACAGATCACCAGTGAACAGGCCGCAAACTCGCCCATGCGCAATATGCTGACCCGCGCTGTCGGTACGCGGCCCGTTGTTGAGGCTGAGATTACTGAGCACGACGCTATCCCGGGCGATCTCTATTTGCTTGCGTCCGATGGCCTGACTCATGAGCTTACGGACGACGCGATTGAGGCGATATTGGCTGCTGTTGCAACTCCGTTTACCCAGGCGGCCCTTGCACAGGGCTGCGAGGCGCTGATTGCTGCCGCCAACCAGAACGGAGGCCGAGACAATATCACTGTTCTGCTGGCCGCAGTATTGGATAGTTGACGCTGACTGCTACACTGCAAGGTCGAAATGGAGCCGCTGGAATGGATGAAGCCAAAATCATCGCTGTGCTCGGTGCAGGAACCATGGGGAACGGCATCGCCCATGTCTGCGCGCGGGCAGGTTTCCGCGTCATGCTTTGCGATGTGCAACAGGCATTCCTCGACCGAGGCCTTGCCACCATTGAGAAAAATCTTGCCCGCGAGGTTGCCAAAGAGAAACTGACCCGGCAACAGGCCGATGAAACCCTGGCACGCATTACTCCGGTGCTCGACCGTGAAGCGCTTCATGTCTGTAACGTCGCCATTGAAGCCGCAACGGAGAAGTTCGAGGTCAAGGCGGCTCTCTTTCGCGATCTCGACCGCATTCTTCCCGCTGCAGCCATCCTCGCATCCAACACCAGCTCCATCTCGATTACAAAGCTGGCCGCGCAGACAAAGCGTCCGGCACAGGTCATCGGTATGCACTTCTTCAATCCGGTGCCGGTAATGAAGCTGGTTGAAATCATCCGTGGGCTTCAGACCTCGCAGCAGACCTTCGATGCGGTGAAATCGCTGGCGGAAGAGCTGGGCAAGACTCCCGTTGAGGTCAACGACGCCGCTGGTTTTGTCTCCAACCGCGTATTGATGCCTATGATCAACGAAGCTATCTTCGCTGTAATGGAGGGCGTGGCAACCGCAGAGGCTGTGGACCAGGTCTTCGTTCTGGGCATGGCGCACCCAATGGGGCCGCTGACGTTGGCCGACTTCATTGGCCTCGATGTCTGCCTCGACATCATGCGCGTTCTGCACGAAGCGATTGGCGACCCAAAATATCGTCCCTGTCCGCTGCTGGTGCGTATGGTCGATGCCGGATGGCTCGGACGCAAGTCAGGACGAGGCTTTTATGTTTACGCCTGACTTTTGGCAGAGATCGGTGATCCGGTAATAGAACAGGAATACCTGCCGGTGCGTAGCCAGCCCTCTGTTCCTTCCCGTAAACTCTTAGCCAACAGGGAGAACACATGCCTCAAGAGCTTTACTTTGAAGACTTCTATGTTGGCCAGAAGTTCCAGTCTGTGGGCGGAGCGAAGGTTACCGCCGAAGAGATTAAAGAGTTTGGCCAGAAGTACGATCCACAGCCCTTTCACCTGGACGAGGCTGCGGGCGAAAACTCTTTTTTCAAAGGACTGGCGGCCTCCGGCTGGCTGACTGCTGCAATTGTC
>DASRSR010000018.1:0-33590 GCA_035656355.1 Edaphobacter sp. | reverse complement strand
CAGCGTGCTCGACTATGGAATTCTTCGCCGCGCCCGCATGGCTGGCCTGGTTGAGATTGCAACGCACGATCTTCGCGCCTTCACCCACGACCGTCACCGTACGGTCGACGACCGTCCCTTCGGGGGCGGCGAAGGCATGGTACTCAAACCCGAACCGATCTATGATGCCGTCACCTCTCTCAAAATAGCGCCTAAAGCTAAACGCCAACCAACGAAGGAGAGCGTCATTCTGCTCTCAGCACAGGGTCGGCCCTTTACTCAGGCTGTCGCGCACGAACTCGTCGCGACCGAGCGCGTGGTCATCCTCTGCGGACGCTATGAAGGCATCGACGAGCGTGTAAATGAGTTATTGTGTGATCGCGAGCTCTCGATTGGAGACTTCGTGCTCTCCGGCGGCGAGTTGGCAGCGGCAATCATTATGGACGCCACCGTTCGCCTGCTTCCGGGAGCGCTGGGGAACCCCGATTCATCGCGCTTTGAGAGCTTTGGTGCCAACGATATACCGGAGGAACCTAAGATCCCCGGCGGTCCACCACGCAGCACCCACGGCTCTGGCGGCCTGCTCGATTACCCGCACTACACCCGCCCCGCAGAGTTTCATGGTCTTACCGTGCCAGAGGCGCTCTATAACGGCGATCACGAGGCTGTGCGCCGCTGGCGACGACGCATGGCCCTGAAGAAAACGCTGGAAAACCGCCCTGATCTTCTGGAGAAAGCCGCCTTAACCGATGAAGACCGGAGAGTGCTGGCCGAGCTTCGCTACAGTATGGAAGACCGGCATAAATAGGGACTTAAGAGCACATTTTCGTGTACACTAAAGACTCGAGTCCAAACACAGGAAAGTTGTCATGTCGATCAATCCAATCATGCAGAAACTGGCCGCCAAACTAGAGCGGACCGATTTACCGGAGTTTGCCCCTGGCGATACCGTTCGCGTTCAAGTCAAGATTCGCGAAGGCGAAAAGGAGCGTCTGCAGGCGTTTGAAGGCATGGTCATCGCCTGCCGCAAGGGTGCACAGGGCACCTTCACCGTTCGCAAAATGAGCTTTGGCCAGGGCGTTGAGCGTATCTTCCCCTACAACTCCAAGGTTGTCGATAAGGTGACCAAGGTTCGCTCCTACGAAGTTCGCCGCGCCAAACTCTTCTACCTGCGCGGTCTGCGTGGCAAGGCTGCCCGCCTACGCGAAGTTGAACGCGCCAAATAACCTTCAATTCTTTCCACATATAGCCACGGCTTCGGCCGTGGCTTCGTTTTGCAATGGTTATACACTCGTGAATGAAGAGTATGACCACGGGTTCGTCGATTCGCATTACCAGGACCGTTACCGCTGCAACAGCAAAACAGCAGATGCTGCGCCAGCTTGTCTGCAGCGATGCGCCGGAGCAAGCGCTGCGCTATCGCGGGTTCCGCTGCATTGCAGGAGTTGACGAAGTTGGCCGGGGAGCACTGTTCGGCCCGGTCGTTGCTGCGGCCGTTATTCTTCCTCAGCGTCTCAATGGACTCGCCCGCGCCGGACTCACCGACTCCAAACAACTGACACGCGAGCAGCGAGAGTATCTGGATAAACGCATCCGGCGTATGGCCATTGCCTTCTCTGTTGCCGAAATCGATTCGGACACCATCGACCGTGTGAATATCTACCAGGCCACGCGCATGGCCATGCTTGCTGCTGTACAAGGCCTTTCAATTGCGCCGGATCATCTGCTCATCGATGCCATGCGCATCGATCACCCCTGTCATCAGACCAAACTAATATACGGCGACGCGCTCAGCCTCTCCATTGCTGCCGCATCTGTGCTGGCCAAGGTACACCGCGATGCCCTGATGCGCGAACTCGACCTTGTACATCCGGAGTATGGACTAGCCTCCCATAAAGGCTACGGAACACCGGAGCACCGCCGCGCACTGAAGGCACACGGCCCATGCGCTCTGCACCGGCGCACCTTTGCTCCAGTACGTGCTTCAGACTCCAACGCCGTTGTCGAATCTCAGGTTATGGACGAACTGCCGTTCGACGATTTTGATCTCGAAGAAGGAGAAGCATGGGCTTGAAATTAATGTGTGTGGTGGCGCATCCAGATGATGAGTGCTTCGGATTTGGCGGCGCCCTCGCTCTCGCTGCCGATCGTGGAATAGAAACCTACGTCGTTTGCCTCACTGATGGACAAGCCGGATCCTATCGCGCTGGAGCTGCCTCCGGTGAAGAATTAGGAAAGATGCGTAGGAAAGAGTTCGACGCTTCATGCAAAGTTCTCGGTATTACGAAGCATGAAGTGCTCGGCTATCAGGATGGCAAGTTGATCCACGTGGATTTTTCCAAAGTGGCCGGACAATTGGTCGAGCGCATGCGCAGCTACAAACCCGATGTCGTCATCACCTTTGGAGGAGATGGCGGCCTGAACACCCATCCCGATCACATGCTCGTTTCCATGCTGACCACCGCAGCATTTCACTGGTCAGGCCAGCCCAAACGCTATCCCGATCTTGGAGCGGTCTACAGCCCGCAACGGCTCTTTTATCTCACGACAAACTTCTTCCTTCCTGGGCGGCAGGAACCACGCCCCATGCCATGGACCGTAACCCTCGATATCCGTTCCGTGCAGGAGCGCAAAGCCGAAGCGTTCCGTCAGCACACATCGCAAATCCCGCTGGTAGAACAAACCAGAGACGTATTCAAAAAGTTCGGCGTAGAAGAGTTTTATTCGCTGGCAGCAACAACCGAGCCGCAGCCGGCACAGCAGCAGACCGATCTGTTTGCAGGGCTAACTTAACTGTGGATCCACTCGTTGCAAATGTCGAACAAGCGATTGAACCAATCGCCCTCTTTCGCCGCTGGCTCAACGATGCCGAAGCGTCAGAGCCGAACGACCCCAATGCCGTCGCCCTGGCTACCGCAACACCCGATGGCACCCCCAGCGTTCGCATGGTGCTGCTCAAAGGACTGGATGATCGCGGCTTCGCTTTTTACACCAACTCTCGAAGCCGCAAAGGCGTAGAACTTGCCGAAAACCCGCGGGCAGCCATGTGCTTCCATTGGAAGTCACTACGCCGCCAGGTGCGTATCGAAGGCCTTGTCTCTGATCTTCCTGACGCCGAAGCAGATACCTACTTCCATAGCCGTTCGCGCGCCAGTCAGATTGGTGCAGTTGCATCCCGGCAAAGCCGCCGTCTCCCCAGTCGCGAGCTTCTCGAAGAGCGTGTCGAAGCTGTACAGCAGCAATATCCTGATGTTGTTGCACGGCCCGAATTCTGGCGTGGCTATGTGCTTTGGCCACAGCGAATTGAATTCTGGATCAACGGCGCCGACCGCCTGCACGACCGCTTCCTCTTTGTGCGGCAGGAAGATAAGTGGCTAAACACTCGCCTTTATCCTTAGTATTTTTGTACCTGTATTCAGGCTAAATTTCGCATCGTCGAGCAGATACTTCCCTGATCGCCACCGATAATTTGCCCCTCTCGCGTACCGAGAAAAACGATGCAAAATCAAGCCAATTCCTGCGAAATGGCATCTAATTTTGCGATATGCCATTTTTTTTAGACACGCAGGAAACGTCACAACGATTTGGCAGTCACATCGCAGAGTTCTGTTCGCTGCTTGATACGAACCATCTCTCGCACGGATCGCCCGCCGATTTTTTCCCATTTGCAGAAGCAATTGAAAACAGCAACTCTTTCCGGCTGGACCTCTCGTCGCTTGTCAAATCTGTTGCACAACAGGAGCATGGCGAGCTTCTGCTCACCGACATGATGAGCATCATCGCCGCCTCAGTCTGTGGTCCTTCGTATGCCGACACCAGCATCGACCTTACAGCTCCCAGCAATGCGCTCATGGAATTCCTGCTCGGCACGGGGCTATGGAAACAATTCGGCTCGCCACCTCCGCGCACCACACCGGCACCGCCTTCCATAGAGCACACGGAAGTATCCTCTCCAGTACGCCCCTCAGTTCCCTCTACTCCCCCGCCAACTCCCCCAACAGGTGCAGGCCCTTCAGAACGTGCTACGTTGCTCGATGCTTCAAGCGAGCTCCGGCAGACACTCACGCGGCTGGAGATCAATACCCTTCAAGTTAAACTCCATCTCGAAGCAATCGAGCAACGCATTAACAAGATCGAGCCAGCAAACGAAGGAGATGCTGCTTCCTCTGCTCCCTCACATCAAGCACCTTTGCCATCTAATCTGGAAAACACTCCTAAGGCTGCGCCAGTTAGTCAAACTCAGCCTCGTGTCGAACCAGCCCAGGAAGATGACTTGCTCCCCATCGATCCCCCACTCTTCGGATCGCTCTCTTCTTCCCGCAGTCGAGCGGTCTTCTCTCATCCAGATCCCGAATACGATGACGACGGTTTCACCGCTCCGACCTTCGGCTACTCCAGCGAAAGAAGGATCTCCACTCCCATCATCATCTTCGTAATCCTTGCTCTCATCCTCGTAGCCTTCTTGTTCTTTACTCGTACCGGCTCAGGTCAGCGTCTGCTGCAATCGACTAAAGATCACATCGACGCAATTCGCGCGAGCGCCCACAACAACACTGCTGCACCTGCTCCTGCGCCGCAGTCATCCTCTCAGCCTTCCTCATCCGCTTCACAGACGACAACCCCGCGACCAGCTACAACGACACCGCCACCCACTTCCCAAGCGAAGAATGAACCGGCTGTTGCGCCCTCGTCCACACCAGAGTCCAGCGCTGATAACTCCTCCGACGCTACCGCAGCTCAAGCGCGTAATCCGAATCTCCGCTATGTCTCCGCCAACGTCATGGAAGGAAATCTACTCGCCGCACCCAGGCCGATTTATCCGCCTGCGGCACGCAGCGCTCATCTCGAAGGAATTGTGACCCTACAGGCTACGATCTCGCGCAGCGGCTCGGTAATGACTCTGCACGTCACCAATGGTCCACCGGAACTGCGTACAGCAGCGGTCAATGCCGTGCGCCACTGGCGTTATCGTCCGTATGAGGTTGACGGCCGGCCCACGCAGGTTGCGACCACCATCTATGTCAACTTCAGCCTGCGTCCGCCTCCGACCATCGTTCACTGATCACAAATAGCGAAATAGCTGCATGAAGCCGTAATCCATATGCAGTTGCTGATGGCAGTGGAACAATGTTTTGCCCGGATTATCGGCAATAAAATCCACCTCCATGGTGCTGTGTGGAGGAATGTTGACAACATCCTTCATCAGACCTGAACCGTGTCTGTTTCCCAGACTCACCAGTTCGAACGTGTGCCGATGCAGATGCAATGGGTGTATCTCTGCGCTGCCGTTGACGAAGACCAGGCGATGCCGCTTCCCCGGATATAGATATTGCATACCGTTCTCCGGATAGCCCTTACCATTGACTGTCCAGCGCTGCATCCCATCTGGCCCGGCGGCAACGGGTGCGAAGACAAGCGGAATACGCACGTCCGCGTCAGGGGCCTTTCTTTCATTGCCAAAACGAAAGTAGTCCCACTCCGTGTTATAAGGAGCCACCCACACCGGCTTTCCTGTCCTGTCCGCATACTCAATCGTGCGGCCCAGGCCCATGGCACGCTCGTGATCGTCGGTAGACCCCAGCACCCAAACGCCGGGCGTATTCATCTCCACAATCGCATCAATGCGCTCAGCAACACCTAGAACAAGCGTCTCGACAGAGCGCGGCTGCGGCACCGGATTTCCATCCATTGCGATCACCGTAAACAGATGACCCGGCAGCGCAAGCGTTACATTCTGCGTTGCACTGGCATTGAGAAAGCGAAACAGAATGCGTTGCCCCTGCCGTACCCGAATCGGTTCCGCCGCCGAGTGCAGCTTGTCGTTAAACGATGCATATTGATAAGCAACATCGTTTGCGTTCATCGGAGCACCCATCATCATCAGATGAGGCTTCCAATGGTGAATCGCCAGAAATATCTCCTCGTCATAGCCACCCGGCTCATGCTTCGGTTCGATGTAGAGAAATCCATATTGACCGCTATAGGTTGCCCGCGTGAGATCAGCGTTCGCTGTGGTGTGAGTGTGATACCAGCGTGTTCCAGAAGGCTCCGGACGGAACGAATACCGCAGATGCCCTCCTGCGGGGATCATCGGCGATCCTTCTTCCATAGCACCGTCGTTCAGCGAATCAATCTTCAGTCCATGCCAGTGCACGAGCTCAGGCACATCTGTCTCGTTGTAGACATCGACGTTCACCGGTTCGCCCTCTTTATACCGCAGCACAGGCCCGGGAGCGTGCCCGTTATAGCCCGTTGTCTTGATCACGACTCCCGGTGCAAGCTCCAGCGAAATCGGTCGTATGTGCAGCACCGTATCCGCCTTTGCATGCTCTTCCGGCGAGACCGGCGCAACTGTCGCAGCCGCGGCAACACGACTCATTGCGGATGCGGCAAACGTATGACCGGCCGCTGCTCCTGCCAATGCAAGAAACTGCCTGCGTTTCATTAATCCATCTCTCCCTGAATACAATTTGGCGAGTAGCAACATTGCCCATCAAGGCAACGCAAACGAGAACAGGTCATTGCCCGCGGCAATGGCAAAGTATTGTTTTCCGTTCACCGCATAGCTCATCGGCGAAGCATGAAGCGGTTGCCCTACGTTAAAGTGCCATAGCGATTTGCCAGTACGGCCATCCACAATCTCAAACTCATCAGCATCATCGCCAAACGCCACCAGTCCGGTCGCCGTCGACATAACACCGGCAAACGAATGCGCATTTCCTGTCTGCGGATAGCGCCAGGCGAACTTTCCTTTTTGCGGATCGAAGGCAATCAGATACTTCTTTGCCTTCTCATCCGGCAGATGCCTTACACCGGTCGAATAGTACGGCTTTCCTTCTTCAAACTCCTGCGGGTGCGCGAAATAGACATTACAGTCTTCCAGCGACATGAAATAAAAGAGATGCGTCGCCTCGTTATACGACGGCGAGTACCAGTTCGTTGCGCCCGCATATCCCGGGCAGACGCGCGTCCCGTCTTGAGTTGGAATATTTCCAGTCGGAATAGGCCGCCCTTTGGCATCAATGCCTTTGGTCCAGTTCTGCAGCGTCGCAAATTGTTTAGCTGCGAGAAACTTCCCATTCGTTCGGTCGAGGATATAAAGAAAACCGTTCCGGTTTGCTTCAATCAGCAGCTTGCGCGGATGCCCTTCATACATCGCATCCACCAGTACTGGGGTCTCCGTCGCATCATAGTCGTACAGGTCATGTGGCGAGAACTGGAAATACCACTTCAGCTTGCCTGTATCCGGATCGAGAGCCAGCACGCAATTGGTGTAGAGATTGTCACCCGCGCGGACACTTCCGTCGAAGTCTGGAGAAGGATTGCTGGTACCCCAATAGATGGTGTTCAGCGCAGGATCGTAGGTTCCCGGCATCCATGTCGTACCACCGCCATGCATATAGGCATTGCCCTTCGGCCAGCTCGACGATCCTGGCTCACCCGGCGCGGGAATCGTCCAGAAGCGCCACATCTCTTTTCCGGTATTGACGTCGAAGGCAGCAACAAATCCGCGCACGCCATCGTCCCCACCTGAAGTTCCTACCAGTACCTTGTCTTTTACGATCAGCGGTGCGCTCGTTGCTCCATAGTTACGATTGTCGTGCGCATAGGCAACATCCCAGATCAGGCTACCTGACCTGGCATCAAGGCACAGCAGATGCGCATTGTCAGTCTCCATGTAGATGCGCGTCCCCAGAATCGCAACACCGCGATTGATATGTCCGGACGCATCATCAATGAGTCCTTGCGTCACCGGACGCGCATGATGCCACAGCACCTTACCGGTCGTGGCGTCCAGCGCATACGCATCGTTCGATCCAGTCACGAACATCACGCCCGCAACGACCACAGGTGTCACCTCCAGCACACCAGCGTTGCGGCTGTGAAATACCCATTGCGCACGCAGCTGATGCACGTTCTCCGGTGTTACCTGCGTAAGGCTGCTATACCGGCGGCCTGTATAGTCGCCGTTGTAAGAAATCCAATTGTCTCGCAGAGGAGTCTTCAACAGATCGCCAGGCTTTACCTGTATCTCTCCCAGGTTGGCAGCAGCAGGCATCTTCTGCCCATCGGCCACGGTTACGCTGGCCGCGATTAGAAGTGCCACAAGTACGAAACGAACTCTCGATAAATACTTCACCTGCTATTTCACTCCCTGCACATCGATACGAAATTCATCAAGCGTTCCATAATCCGCTCCACCCTTACCGAATAGCTTAAGAACCACTCGCGATGTGCGGGGCGGCATCGCAAACTGCTTGTTCAGCACAACCGCATTCGCCGGATCGACCGGCATCAATATCTGTCGCCCAATCTCCATACCGCGATGATTGAAAAAAATCGCGCTCAGATCGCCTGGATAAAATACCGAAAAATTCCCGGTCAAACTTGTACTGCCATTCAGCGTCGCAGCCTTCAATCTATCAACGACAACTCCTGCGTTTGTCATTCGCAACGGCCGATCGCTCATCCTCACAGGATTCCAAATCGTGTCCATCGCATAGGTCTCATCGGGCTGCAGACGAACAATCGGGCTATTAATCTCTGCTTCCATGTAGTACGGTGTCTTCTCCGGAGTCGTCTCCCGAATCTCTGCCTTGCCGTCTTTATCAAACCTGACGGAAGGACCGTTCTTGTAGAAGATCACCGTCTCTCTATCCGGATAGTTTCCATCTGGCTGAAAGGTAAATCGCTCCACCATCCCATACTGGCTTTGTTTATCCGCAATCGCCAGCCATCCCGCAGGAGAATCAAGCCATACTTCATTTTCGAAGTACATCCAATGCATCTGAAACAAACCGTCTTTTATTGAGAAGGATGGATCGCTTGCTAACCCGTCACGCACATGAAAGCCGCCAGGATACGTGGACTTCGGATTGACAGGGGTATAAGCCCAGAAGTTTCGGTTGTAATTATTCCGGTCTGCGGCATCGCTAAGGTCATACTGCGTCACTGATTGCACCGACCATTCGATAGGATGCGCAGTTGCATTCTTCATCACCGCATGAAAATTAATCTGAGGTGAATCGGCAGTAATGCTGATCGTGCGGCTGTATTGCAACCCTGTGATGGTGTCCGGCTGCCCCGTTAGCTCAACCGCGCAGCGCTTCCCTTGCGTCAGCACTTTGAAGCGATAAGGAAGATCGTCAATTGCAGTTGAAGCGAGCACCCAATGATGCTCGTCTTCATTCCCTTCGGGCATCGGCCATATCTTGTCGCCGCCGTAGTTGATCCAGTCACCGGCCGCTTGCTCAGGAGAGATGTATTGCCCGCGATACTTCGGATTCACAAAAAGATAAGCGTGCCCGTTGAACTCCACCTGCATCAATCGTCCCCCAAGCTCAGGAACGAATGTCAGCTTCAGCCATGGATTGACAACCTGCTCTGCATTCCAGCCACCGAATCTGACCGAGCTTACAGAGCATCTTCCTGCAGGAGCCTGCCCACGCAGACCCGCCCCGGTCAGCGCAAAAACACCGAGCAGCAGGACAAGCCTTTTCATGGCTTCTGCGCCTTATGCGGATAAGACAACACGCCCTTCGCCTTGGTCGGTAGGACATAGACCGACGTTCCCGCCGTCATAAATAAAGTCGAATAGCCCGGGCCTCCCCATGTAAGATTCGCCGGCTGCTCCGGCAGAAAGATCGTCCCCAGGTGCTTACCCGCAGGGCTCCATATCCATATGCCGCCCGGCCCCGTGACGTATAGGTTTCCCTTCTTATCTACCTTCATTCCATCAGGAACGGCATTGGATCCTTCCACCTTTTCATCCGCAAAGATCACCCCATCCGACAGCGTGCCATCCTTATGAAACCGATAGCGGCGAATATTCCTTTGTCCAGAATCATCAATATAGAGATAGCGGCCATTCGGAGAAAACGCGAGCCCGTTAGGAAGATCGAGGTCCTTTGTCAATAACGTCACCTTCTCTTTCGCATCCAGCCGATAGACTCCTTGAAACGGAATCTCCTGCTTATCTCCTTTAGGAAGATCAAGCGTTGGATCAGTGAAGTAAAGCGCTCCATCGGGGCCATTGGTCACATCGTTGGGGCTGTTGAAGCGCTTGCCATCATAGCGATCTGCCAGTGTTTCGTAGGTCTTGCCATCTGGCGAAAGTCGAATGATCGCCCGCAGAACACTGGCGCAGTCAATGATCCTGTGCTCGCGGTCGTAGGTATTGCCATCAGGATCGCCCAGCGCAATCAACTCTTCACGATGTCCATCGGGGTAAAGCTTGTAAATCCCGTTCTTCACTTCGTCACTGACAATGAGGAATCCCGCCGGGTCCCAGATTGGCCCCTCCGTGAAGCCGAAATCCGTTCCCATCGTCTTCAGTTGCGCGTCATGATTAACCAGCTTCCAGAACTCTGGCGACAAAGCCTGGAGCTTAAAGGTCCTTTTTGGTCTTTTTGACTGCGCAATTAAAACCGGCATCGGCAGAAACAACAGAGCAACACCCGCAATAAAGCGGCGAAACTTAATCTGCGTCATGCTTCCTCTTTCCTTTACTGGAGAGTTGATTCGCTGCAGGCTTCGATGCCGTCACCAAATAGCTGGTTAGGTCTTCCAGTTCTTTGCTCGAGAGCTTCGTCCCGTAATCGTCTGGCATGATGGAGTGCGATGTATGCCGCACACTGGCCAACTTCGACTTGCTATACATATGGAAGCATCCATCCTCGGTCTGCAACACGATGGAAAAGTTGTCCTCACTGCGTACAAGACCAGATATGCGCTGTCCGCTTAAAGTGCGAATCTCCGCCACCCGCGAAGTAGGCTCAAGATGTTCATTCGGAGCGACAATCGCCTGTTTCAATCGCGCTAACGAAATGCCGCTGCCAAAATCCGAAAGGTCAGCCGCGATAAAGCCTCCCTGGCCATTCATCATGTGGCATTTAGAACACTCCGCCTTGCCGAAGAAAAGTGCGTGTCCGGCTTTCGGATCGCCCGTTATTTTCTCAACCGTCACCTTTCCTTGCAGCACTCGCAGATAGGCCACAACGTCATTCACCTTCTGCGTCCCCAGATACCCAAACGGAGGCATTCCTACACTCGAAACGCCCTTGCTTACGATCGTTATCAGATCAGTATCGCTCAACGAAACAATATTGCGTCGCGTTGCAATATCCGGAGCGCGTTCTCCGCCGCGACCGTCGGCGCCATGGCAGGCCGCACAGTTCGCCGAAAAAATATGTTCGCCAGCGGCAGTATCTTTTTGCTGCGCACCAAGCAAAGGAGCAGAAAGCCCCCATACCAGGACCAATCCCGCAATCGAGAGAAATACCTTCATCTACACCAAGCCCAAATGTGTCTCAAATCTATTCATACATGGAAGATACGCAGAATACATAGCTTCCATCACCATCGTCCAGCGTTGCGCTCGAACAACAATTTCAAATATGTTCTGCCAATGGATGACATGGGCGCCGCTGAAGTCCCATAACTTCGGCGTTTTACAGATGGCACAATCTCAATACAGGATCGGTGAAGCGTCATGAGCCAAATGTCCTAACAATCTGCGCGGCACGGGTGCAAAGCCCGCCTGCACGCTACAATCAAAAGAAAGCAGTACGCGGGCGAGTAGCTCAATTGGATAGAGCACGAGCCTTCTAAGCTCGGGGTTGCAGGTTCGATCCCTGCCTCGCCTACCACTTCCGCTACGCTAATAACTACGAGCACTTGCGGCGGTTTCTTCCAAACTCTGCCACAGACGCTGGAAAGAAATCCCGCGATCCTAAGGCTGTCATGTTGCTAATCGCAGCCAATCGACTCATATTGTTTCCAAACGGCAGGATCATCCGTTACATAAAAAATCGGCTCCATCTTTCGATGTTCGATGATTTCAGTTATTCCTTTGACAGTAATTGCTTCATAAGCCGGATAACCAGTGGAGGATGATTGCTCAAGATGTTTTAGCTGAAAAGGCTCTTTACATCTCATCTTGCCATCTTCCTTTCTCATAATTTGCTCGTTTTTGTCTCGTAATATAAATTCCGCAGTCCGGCCCCATGGCTTAACGTAATAGTTCATCGTGAGCGAAACATTAGCGCGTGTAAGTCCCGGTGGAAGCCTAATCCATTTTGGCAGCCTAGAAGCACTTGCCAATTGGAATGTGGCTTCTGGTAGAAGCCTACATCCCATATTCGTAGAACATACGATTGCTAAAAATATCCCCAGCACTAGATGTCTTTTGACGCGCTGAATCAGCGTAGCCATTTCGCGGTCCTCTACTTGTAAATTCTTGGCGTTTACGATACACCCGACCGCTTCCTCAGGCTTCCATCAACTCATCTTCCAAGGTCAATGGACGAGGTTCGCGTCGGTCGCCGCCCTTGCGGCCAGCGGCATGACGCAGAAACGCCAGACCAATCAGTATCAGCGCAAGCACACAAACGCCATTCCAGTGCCAGTGTGACCAGGCAATCGTCGCCAGTGCCGACCCTACCGCCGCCCCCGTAAAATACACCGTCATGTAACAAGTGTTCAGGCGGCTTCTTGCCGCCGGGTCCAGACCGAAGATGCGAGTCTGGTTTGCTACCTGCGTCATCTGCGCGCCTACGTCCAGCACAATTACGCCCACTGCCAATGCTGCTATGTGCAGCGCCATCGGCATCCGCATCGACTCTTCACCCCACAGCAGCAGATAGGAAACTGCCAGCAGCGACATCCCAACCGATACCACCCAGCGCGAACCATGTTTATCGGCCAGCCGGCCTGCCACCGGAGCAATCATCGCTCCGGCCGCGCCCACCATCCCAAATGTCCCCGCGACACCCGCTCCCAACCCGTAATGCCGGTCCAGCAAAAACGCCAGCGTCGTCCAAAAGCAGCTAAACGACGCGAACACCAGCGCTCCCAATTCACTCGATTCCCGCAACAGCGGCTGTGTCCGATACAACGTCCACAGCGACTTCATCGCATCCCCATAGCGCAGCGTCTGCTTCGGCGGCAGCTTTGGCATCACTCGCAACATCAGTGGCACAAATGCCAAATTGATAATCGCCGCCAGCGCAAACACATATCGCCACCCATGAATGCCCGCCACCCAGCCGGAAAAGGTCCGCGCCAGCAGAATGCCCAGCAGCAGCCCTGTCATCACAACTCCAATAGCGCGGCCGCGCTGCTCATCCGGCACCAGGTCCGGAGCAATCGGCAACGCCACATGCGTCACCGAAGCGAACAGGCCAATCAGCACGCTGCCGACTATCAGCCAGCCCAGCGTCGGAGCAACGGCCACCAGCACCAGCGACACCGCTACCGCACCATACATCTTGATCATCAGTGAGCGGCGTTCCAGCACGTCCCCTAGAGGAACAAAGCTCAGCAGACCTATCGCATAACCCACCTGAGTTGCCACAGCAACAAAGCCCGTGCGTCCCGCCGTCGATCCATAGGTATGCGCCATCTCCAGCAACAGCGGCTGGTTGTAGTACATCGTCGAAACACCAACTGCGCACGCCAGTCCTAGAAAGGGCAATGGCGCACGAGGTCCAGCACTTGAAGTCTTTGTCATCGGAAAAATTGGCCTGACCTCTAGTGTAAAACCAGCAAAGAAACAATCGCTTGTCTCAGACCACTATCACGTCATCTCGACCGGAGGCGGCGCTTTGCCGAGACCCCTGTTTTTCGCTCTTCGGTGTCATCGTGAGCGAAGCGAAGAACCCCGCATTTGTTCTTAACATTGTCATCCTTCCACCGACAGGCGGGGACGACCTGCTTTCCTGGATCAAAAGCGCCACTGGCGCGATTTATACCAGCCTGGGCGAAAGCCCCCAAGTACAGAGTTATAAAACAGAGGCTGAAAGCCCGACTCAGATCCGTCCACATTTACCCATGGCAGCATTGGTATTGTTTTCAATAAGATACCAATCAAACATAATGTTGAAGCTTAAAACTTAAGCCCTCAAAACCCTACTCAAAGCACTAGCTTCGCAATCGTTGCTAACTGCATAAACGAGGTTCCCTCGTAAATCTTTCCAATCTTCGCGTCGCGATACAGCTTCTCAACCGGATAGTCCTTCACAAAGCCCGATCCGCCGAAGACCTCCACCGACAAGCTCGCCACCCGTTCCGCCACCTGCGAAGCAAGGTACTTGCACATGGCTGCTTCCTTCAGGAACTCCTCGCCAGCATCCTTAAGTCGTGCAGCGTTGTAGACCATCAGTCGCGTCGCTTCAATCTCCGTGGCCATCTCTGCCAGTTGAAACTGCATGGCCTGAAACTCCACCAGCGCCTTTCCGAACTGCTTTCGCTCCTTCGCCCATCTGGCCGCATGATCCCACGCCCCCTCGGCCAGACCCAGCATCTGCGCTCCAATCCCAATGCGTCCTTCATTCAGTGTCTCAATGGCAATCTTGTATCCCTTGCCAACTTCGCCCAGAACCTGCGTTGACGGCACAACGCAATCTCGGAAAACCAGCTCGCAGGTGCTCGATGCCCGAATCCCCAGCTTATCTTCCTTCTTACCCACAGAAAATCCAGCCGCGCCCTTCTCTATTACAAACGCGGTAATTCCCTTGTATCCTGCAGCTGGATCAATCGTCGCAAAGACAAGAAATAATCCTGCTTCCTTTGCGTTTGTAATCCAGAGCTTCTGTCCATTCAGAACGAAGTCATCTCCACGGCGCACCGCCCTGGTCTGCAATGCAAACGCATCCGAGCCGGATACAGCTTCGCTCAGCGCATAGGCTCCCACAGTATCGGAGGCAAGCCGAGGCAGCCACCGCTGCTTCTGCTCTTCACTCGCCCACCTCCGAAGCGCATTAATGCACAGCGTATTCTGTACATCCACCAGTACACCCACCGCGGGATCGACTGCCGAAATCTCCTCCACCGCCAGAATCGCCTCAAAAAAACTCCCGCCTGCCCCGCCGTATTCTTCCGGAATCTCAATTCCCATCAACCCTAGTTCAAACAACTGGCGAAGGATCGCGGCATCCATCTGCTGCGTCTCATCCATCTGGCGCACTCGCGGAGCGATCTGCTCGACAGCAAACTGTCGCACCATGCGGCGAAACATCTGCTCATCTTCGTTCAATTGAGTTAGCGCCCGTTCCGGCATCTCACACCTCGATCTCTCATAAAGAAGTCGAGTCTAGCACCCCGCCAGAGATAACAAACGAACTGCCGACGGTCATCCTCCGTAGTGGATAGCACGAAGTCGAAAAATTCTATATTTGTCTTTTCTTCAAAAATGGAAGCAGCCGCTTTTAGCCCGCCACCTTCACCAGCCGTCCACCGCGGCTCACAATCGACAGCTTCTCGGCATTCAGTATCTTCCGCGCCTGCTCCTTGGCATGGCTCGACCACGGCCCAGTCGGGTCCAGCCGTACATACATCAGCCAATGCTTCAGTGCCTTACGACGATGTCCCTGCCGCTCATAAGCCAGCGCCAGATTGTAATGCGCATCGGCATACTGAGGAACCAGCGCCACGGCCCGTTGATATGCCGCAGTAGCCTCTTCCAGCAGTTGTAGCTCGTCCAAAACATTTCCCAGGTCAAAGAACGCTAGCGCATAGTCCGGATCGGCCACCGTCGCCCGGCGATAGAATTCCTCCGCCTGCTCATATTCACGGCGGTTGTAATGGATCGTTCCCAGATTAATCAGTGCAGGCGCATGCTCCGGCTTCCTCGCCAAAATTGCCTCATATATTTCCACTGCAGATGGAATCGTCGCCGGATTCTCCTCCAGCTTCACCGCGCGAAGAAACAGCTCCTGCACCTCGGCCACCTTGCGCACCGGATCACTTCCCATCCGCACCACGCTGAGTTGCCGATCACCCTGAACATCAAAGTCAAACGCCAATTGCTGTGTCAGAGGCTCAACCAGCGCGCCGTTATGCCGAAATGCCAGCCGCGACCCTCGCCGCACCGCGCTCATCTCGCTCAACGGATTCCTGCCGCCTGCGGTGCGCTGCATCGCATCCACCGACGCCCGTATGCTCTTGGCCGAAATACGTGTCGCCTGCAGATCGCGCAGCGTCCGCAACTGCCCCAGCTCCTCAAATGTGTAATGTTCGTTCGGAGAAATCAGCCCCGCCCGCTCCCACGCCAGCAGTTGGCGCGCATGCAGATGGAGGATTCGCAACACGTCTTGACGGCAGTATCGGGTCACGTCAGTGTCTCCGCCAGTCCGGCCAGTCAGATCGGTTCCAGCAGACTCTCAGTGCAGTATGCTGTGCAAACCCTCCCCAATCAAGAGCTTTCCCGCCACTGCTATCAAAAATCAGTGGATAACTTGTACCTAATTAGGTTCAAATGCGATTTCACCCGTCACGCACCTGAAATATGGAGCCGATGAGCGGATTTGAACCGCTGACCTACTGATTACGAATCAGTTGCTCTACCAGCTGAGCTACATCGGCTTTATTAATGCTCCAGAACGCGCCAGAGCTCCCACCCACCTCTACGAGTCTACCGGCAAACGCACAGTCGAAGCAATCCCTTCGATCCGGCGAAGGAACTACAGCAAAGGCGTGTTGAAGTCTGCGATGAACTGAACCCCAGGCACATCAAGCCCCATCAACTGCTTGTCCCCAGTAAGAAACAAATCGATTCCCGCCGAAGCGGCACACGCCAGATGGATTGAGTCCGCAATCTTCAACTTTCTCTTCGCGCGCAGTTCACTGAACGTTATCACCGCTCCTTCATCAAAGGGCAGATATGAGAAGCCCATTTCATCAATTGACTGTCGCATTTTCCGTGCCTTCTCCGCATGTGTCGAATGTTGCGCACCGGCCATTACCTCGCCTAGCGCCAGACAGCTCGTATACAGTCTGTCTCCTCGTTCAAATGCTCTTTGCAGAAGATGTTGTGCACGCTTTGAATAAGCTGGATGCCCCTCCAGTAGATAAATAAAAAGCATGGAATCCCAGTAGATCCTGCTCACGCAGCATTCTCCTCAGATCGGACCCACTTGAGAAACTCTTCTCCTCCCCCGTACTCAGCTAACTCTTCGCGCAACAAACCTCGCAACCCCTCTGTAAGGCGTTTCGCTCGTGCCTTCGCATCCTCCGAAGTAGAAACAATGCCTTCATGATTACGTCCCCCCATTGTGCCCTTGCTCTCAGGTAAAAAACGATATTTCACAACCACTGTTGTGCTCATCTTCGATGGTGGTCCATCAACTCCTACGATTGCCAGATGGTTCTCATCGGCAAATTTCTGAGAACGCAGTGCATTGCATATCTGCGGTGTATTTCCACCTGGAAAGCCAAGAGGAACCAATGCATCGAGCATGTCCCGTACACGGATTGAAAACTCCGATTTGCCCGAACGCCGTGCCGCTTCAACGTATCTCTCACGCGCCACAGAGCGTACCTGATTGCTCAATCCATATTGTTTTCGCATGGCTTTACTCCTGTCTTGACTGACTGTCTATAACAGACAGTCTACCATGCAGCGCTATGCTCCTCCACCTGCTAACCTTACCCACGTGAAACTCATCGGCCGAATTCTCTTTCTCCTCTTCGTCGCCGGACTAGCCTATGTCCTGTTGTTGGTTGGCAACTACGTCACCATCCCCAGCCACAACACCTCAGCTACACACTTCGACACCATCATTGTTCTTGGCTGCCCCGCAAAAGCCGATGGCACACCCTCGCCCGAACAGCGCGAGCGCGTCCTCGAAGGTGTGCGCGAGTACAAAGCCGGAGTCGCGCCCCACATCATCATGACTGGAGGCCCCGCGCACAATCAGTTCGTCGAAGCTCATGTCATGGCGCAGTTTGCCCTCACCCAGGGCGTTCCCGCTTCGGCTATCGTCGAAGAGCCGCAGGCCCAGAACACCATCCAGAACATCTACTATTCGGCCCGCATCATGCACCAGAACGGCTGGAACTCTGCCGAGATCGTCAGTTCCCCCAGCCATCTCCCCCGCACCGCGCTCATCGTCAATACCTTCAATGCCGACCAGCCCAATCTCTACTTCAACTGGCGCACCCACGCCGCACACTGGCCGCCAGAGTACAGCTTCGCCCGCATCCTCGGCATCTATACCGGCGAAGCCCAGGGATGCCTCCGCCTCCGCTTCAACGGCTTCCCTTCCTCACGCTTCCTTCCACGCAACCCGCAAATGAACTGAAAACACTTAGGACCCTGCATCCACCTTATCGATCTTTGCTTCAATTGGCGGCATCGACTGCAACTCCTTCGCCCGTTTCTCCACCGCACGCATCACCCGCAGAATATTGCCGCCATAGATCTTCTTGATGTCTTCCGCCGTATAGCCTCGCTCCAGCAGAGCGCGTGTCAGAGCAGGAAACTTGTCATACGAGCTCAGCTCCGCTGGAACGCAGTTAACACCATCAAAGTCCGTCCCTATTCCCACATGGTCAATTCCACCCACCTTCACCGCATGGTCAATCTGGTCCACTACCTCAGCCAGCGTCGGCGTCGGCACCTTGGCATAAGCGCCGTTCTCCAGCTTGTCAATCGCAGCCTCTCGCGCCGCAGGATCCGCAATCTTCCTTGCCTCAGCAATCTTTGGCCGCAGCTCTGCACGAATTGGCTTGATCGCATCGTAATAACGCTGCGAGAGATACTCGCAATCGAAGTTAATCTGGATCGTCCCACCCTTGGCTGCCAGCGCCCGAATCATGTCATCGGTCATATTGCGGGTATTATTTGAGAGCGCACGGCAGCTTGAGTGCGACGCAATAATAGGCGCGCTCGACGTCGCCACTGCGTCATAAAACGTTTTGTCCGCCGTGTGCGAGATGTCAACCATCATGCCCAACCGGTTCATCTCACGGATTACGTCCTTGCCAAACGGCGTAATTCCATCGTGATGCTTCACATTCGGATTGTTGATATCGCCCTGCGCATCCGCCCAGTCATTCGTATTGAAGTGCGTCAATGTCATATAGCGCACACCCAACGCATAATAATCGCGCAGCAGACGCAACGAATCCTCAATGGCATGTCCGCCTTCAATCCCCATCAGCGCGGCAATTTTGTGCTCTTTGTGCGCCTTCACAATGTCATCGGCCGTCGTCGCAAACACAAAATCTTTCGGATGTCTGGCAATGATGTCTGTACGCACCGTGTCGATCATCTGTAGAGTCCGGTTGGCCGAGTGGTTCCCTTTTACGTAGCTCGCGTCCACAAACACCGCGAAGAACTCCGCCCCCAGAAAACCTCTCATGCGCGGAAGATCGGTCTGTCCCTTTGTATTCGGTGTCGCAATATCGTAACCATCCACCGTCAGCGACGGAACATCATTGTGCGTATCAATCAGAATCGCGTCACGCGTAATGCGGTTCACCTCAGCATCAGTCACCGGCTTCGTGCGTGGCTTAATAGCAAATGTTGATGGTGCAACGGAGGCAAGCAAACAGACAGCAGCAAACGATCGAAATGGAGACAAGGAGGCTTTCCTTTCGGCAACAGGCTTTGGAAAATCATACTTCCTGCTTGCCTCCACCGCCATACATTCACTAATGCTTGCGTGCCCCCCATTCATTGCACCAGCGTTTCGTTACGATCAGTGGACAAGAAACTCACAACACACATCATCCCGACCAAAGCCGCGCAGCGGCAAAGTGGAGAGACCCTGTATTTTCATTCCGTAGCGCAGCGAAGGAATCCGCTTTCGTCGCGGACCCCAAACCATATTTTCGTAACCCTGATTGCCCGCCAGCTCTGATGCTTGCGTACCTCAGCTACGCCGGTGTCCCGTTCACCCGCTTCTTTCTGCTTAGCATATAGAATCCGGCAATCATCGCCAGCAGCGTCGCCATTGCAGCCAGTCCCAGCACTCGCAGCACTGCCACGGTATACTTACCCGACGACGGAACATAGTTGCAGCAGTACATCAGAAACAGGTCCTTCGCCGTAGCAATCTTCAAATGCGAAGCATCCACCAGCGCGAGACGTACATCCCGCTCCGGATAATCAATCCCTGCAAGATACTGCGACATCTTCCCTTCCGGAGTGGCAAACATAATCACGCTGGAATGAGCGAACTGGTCCATTTTTCCATCCGGCCCCGGCACTCGCACATAATGGAACCCTGCCGCCTCGCTCAGCGCCGTAATCGAAGCCTGCTGTCCGGTCAGAAAGTGGACGCCATCGCCTGCATCGGGCTGTCCCAGTTGTGCCAGAAACTTTTGCTTTGCCGTTGCTGCATCGGCAGGTGTATCTGTGGGATCGATACTGGTCACAATGACGTCATAGTCCTTGCCCGCTTTGAGCCCCGTTCCCTTCAACCCCGCTGCCATTCCATGCAGCACCTGCGGACACAGCATTCCACATTTGAAGTACACCAGCGCCATCGCTATTGGGCGATGATGGAAGTAGCTTCCCAGCATCACCTGTTTCCCTGCATCATCCACAAACTGCGTCTGCAGCGGCAAAGGCTGGTTCAGCCGTTCCACAATTCCGGCATTCTTCAGATAATCAGGTTTCTGTTGCGCCGTCGCTCCCATCGGCTTGTTCTCAATCCCCTGTCCATACGCCGTCGCAACTCCAAGCACCAGGCCCACTGCCAAAACCGCAAACCGCCGCAAACCGATCAACACACTCCTCCAGCACCTACCTTCTATGCTACGCCCTTATGCCGAGGCAAGGCTTGAAGATGTGCTCATTTCCCGCTTTGTCTGGATCATATGGACGCGCCAGAATAGAGTGATTCCTGCTACAAATGCGATCCAATAGCCGGCAAACAAAGCATGATTTACATGCGCCGTATATCCCTCTTCGATAATCGGTCGCCATAATCCCGGCAATTCCCTGAACCCAATCACCCACTGGCCAAAGTTCCACGCCGCATGAATCCCAATCGGCACCGCGAGTCCTCTGGTTGCAATCGATGCCATGCCAAACAGGAGCGAACCAATCGAAGCTCCCAGTAATGCATTCGTCCAGTTAAATCCTCCTACTCGATGCTCCAGCACGAACGCAATCGCCACAACAATCTGCGCGGGCCAAACACCCCAGAACCGCTGCAATCGGCGCAGAGGATACCCGTGGAAAGCCAGTTCCTCTCTCGACGCCAATAAAAGATATGCCAGCAACGCCAGAACCACTGGAGTAAATTTTCTGTCTGAAGCTGACACCCATCGCACATGGCCGCTGGAGAAGACGATCATGCATTGAATCGCAACCATCACAGCCCCCACTGCGAAACCTGCCCCTAATCTGACAACACTTCCGGAAGTCAGCGCAGCGCCCACTTCGACTAACCGGCTTTTGTCCCATCTCACAAAGATCACCGTCAACAGGCAGCCTGCAATCGCCGTGATAAGACCTGTCATAATCTTGGGCCACTCACCAGGAAACCCGGCACCTATTGGTGCAGCCACCATCAGCATAACCAGCGTAGCCACATAAAACAGAAGCACTCGCCCTGACGCAATCCACCTGGGAAACAGAGTTCGACCTTTCTGTCATCTGCACTCCTGTCAGGGTTCTGATGTTGTTCTAAGTCCATACGAAGTTCACGCGACACAAGTTCCACATATACCTTCTACTAAAGGGTTTTATGCTTCTGCCACAATCGTTCGGGTGCCCTATCGCAGCTTTATCGCGACGGATGAGAACGTACACTCCCAACTCACGTCATCCTGAGCGAGTTCAGCGAGTCGAAGGATCCCTGTATTTGCCTTGTATTTCCATTCCGTAGCGCAGCGGAGGAATCTGCTTTTGCCTTTTGCGTTGGCGGTGGCCCTACCGCCAGCTCACCGCCAGATGCCAACGCAGATTTCGCTCACTGGTCTTCTCCAGCACCTCTGCATACTCCCGCAGCTCTGAGATCACCTGTAGTCCTTCCGTGCCAAGCTGCTGCGGATCTTCAGCCAGCGCCTCCAGCAGCGTCCGGACCGTCTTCAACCCGTCCTCAGGCGAGTACCATTGCGGCGGCGGCAACCGATGCAGCAACTCCTGATCTCCGGCCCCCTCTTCAATCAGAAGCGCCATCGAATTCTCGTCGGCAGAAAAAAACTCGATCAGCGGACGCACTCCCAGCTTAAGCGCCAGCTTCTCCACCGCATCCTCATGCCGCGCCAGAGAGCGCCCATTCACAAAGATGTCGAATCCAGGGTCTTCTCCCTCGACCACGATGTACATCGAAGCTGCCATGCAACGCAGTGTACCTCTTTCGGTGGGTGCAAATCTCACTGGATCGAGAGCGCGGAATCAGACTCTGAACACTGCTGCATAACGAAGGGCCGCGCTGAAGCGCGGCCCTTCGTTGCATCAATACGAATTACTGATTGTTGTTACCACCGCCATTGCGTGGGCCGCGACGTCCGCCACGACGACGACGTCCACCCGGCCGGCGCTGCTGCTGTCCGCCACCCGGTCCGTTCTGTCCGGCAGGCGCAGGAGTCGAATCGGCGCGATTGAAGTTCGGTTCATCCTCCGACTCCTCGACCTCATCGTCCTCTTCGTCAAAGTCCTCGCCTTCCTCCGCATCATTGCCGTCCTGGACTGGTGCCGCAGCACGCGCATTTGGTCCATCCGCTCCAACCTGTGTAGGATCAGGCAGACCGAGCTTGGCGCGCTGCTCACGCAATACAGCTTTGCGCGAAAGCTTGATGCGGTTGCCTTCAATGGCCAGCACCTTCACCAATATCTGGTCGCCTTCGCGAAGCTCGTCCTTCACGTCCTTGACTCGATGCTCGGCAATCTCGGAAACATGGAGAAGCCCATCGGTTCCAGGGAAAATCTCGACAAAGGCGCCAAACTCTGCAATCCGTACCACCTTACCCAGATATGTCTTTCCAACCTCGGGCACGGCGGTAATGTCGCTGATCATCTGAATCGCACGGTCCAGGCTCTCGGCGTCGCTGGAAGCGACGTTCACGCGGCCTGTATCGTCCACATCGATCTTCGCTCCGGTGGCTTCGACGATACCGCGAATCACCTTGCCTCCCGGCCCAATCAGATCGCGAATCTTATCGGTCGGAATCTGCAGCGTGTGAATGCGCGGAGCAAACTGCGACTTCTCCTTGCTCGCACCTGAGATCGTGGCATCCATCGTATCCAGCAATTGAAGCCGTCCGCGACGGGCCTGCTCCAGCGCCTCACGCATGATCTGCGGCGTAATGCCCATAATCTTGATGTCCATCTGCAGCGCAGTAATTCCATTGCGCGTTCCGGCAACCTTGAAGTCCATATCGCCGTAGTGGTCTTCGGCGCCGGCAATATCAGTAAGGATCGCGTAGCTCTCGCCTTCCTTCACCAGTCCCATTGCAACGCCCGCGACCGAGCCCTTGATGGGAATACCCGCCTGCATCAGCGCCAGCGACGCGCCGCACACGGTTGCCATCGATGATGATCCATTCGACTCCAGAATGTCGGAGACAACACGCAGCGTGTATGGGGACGCATCCTCACCCGGAAGAACTGCCTCAATCGCACGCGATGCCAGCGCGCCATGGCCAATCTCACGACGGCCAACGCCCGACATACGCCCGACCTCACCGACCGAGAACGGCGGGAAGTTGTAGTGCAGCATAAAGCGCCGCTTCTGCTCGCCCTCATAGCTCTCCAGCCGCTGTACATCGTCTGACGTTCCCAGCGTTGCACTTACCAGCGCCTGTGTCTCTCCACGAGTAAATAACGCCGAGCCATGAACGCGCGGCAGAACACCAACCTCTACCGTAACCTTGCGGATCTCGTCGAATGCACGATGGTCAGGACGGATGCGGTCTTTCAGCACCTGCTCGCGGAAGATGTTCTCGCGCAACAGCTCATAGTACTTGCTCAGCTTTTTCGCGGCAGCAGCATCGCCTTCGGGAAGCTCGCGTTTCAGTTCGTCCTTGATGTCTTTAACCAACGCATAGCTCTCGAACTTGGGATGCTTCTGCGTATCAAGCGCGTCCCTTAGCTTTGCACCAACCTTAGCGGTCAGCTCGTTCATATACTCGCGGTCAGTCTCTTCGGCGGTTACCAGACGCTTGGTCTTTCCTGCGCGGCTCACCAGATCCTCAATCGCAGCACAGATCTTCTTGATCTGCTCATGAGCAAACTCAATGGCATCGACCACGCGATCTTCGGCAACTTCCTTCGCGCCTGACTCGATCATCACAATGCCGTCCTTGGTGCCGACGACCATGATGTTGAGCTTGCTCTTCTCGCGCTCCGCATAGGTCGGGTTCACGATGAATTTGTCATCGACCAGGCCGATTCGCACTGCGCCCACAGGCCCGTGAAAAGGAATATCGCTCAATGCCAGCGCGCAGCTTGCGCCGTTGATGCCCAGCACATCAGGATCGTTCTCCTTGTCTGCCGAATAAACAAACGCAACTACCTGCGTCTCATTGCGAAACGCCTCCGGGAACAGCGGACGAATCGGACGGTCGATCTGGCGGCTGGTCAGAATCTCCTTCTCGCTCGGGCGCCCTTCGCGCTTGATAAAGCCGCCAGGAATGCGTCCGCCGGCGTAAGTAAACTCACGGTACTCAACCGTAAGGGGGAAGAAATCGATGCCTTCCTTGGGGTCGGGCGAAGCTACGGCAGTCGCCAAAACGGCATTGTCTCCGCTTGTGGTCAGCGCGGCGCCAGAGGCCTGTTTGGCCATGCGCCCTGTCTCGAATTTAATTTGCTTGCCACCGGCAAGCTCAACGGTAACGTCCTGCTTCATGTTGCCCTCTTCTCTCGTTTGTCTGTCTATCAAAGAAACTTGTTCTATTGGCGCGCCCTGTTCGCGGACGCGCAAAAACGCAGCTTCGCCGGTCCGTTAACAGACCTTCGACAAGCTGCAATGAAATAACCTTTGTCTCAGCCGCGCTCTCGCTGCGCCGTCCGCAACCCAAAGAACTTCGGCCCTCCACATCGTCAGCAACTCCACCGGCTGGGTCCTGGTAAACCCTGCACGAAAAGTTGCAGCCGAACGGGAACGGGCCGTGCATTCTTCCATAGGATTGAACGGTGTCTCCGGAGACAATGCGCTATTTGCGGATTCCCAACTTACCGATCACATCGCGGTAGCGGTCGGCATCGCATTTCTTCAGGTAATCGAGCAAACGGCGGCGCTTGCTCACAAGCATGAGAAGCCCGCGGCGCGATCCATGGTCCTTCTTGTGCGTCTTGAAGTGTTCCGTCAACTCGCCGATACGCTCGCTCAGAATGGCAATCTGTACTTCGGGACTGCCCGTATCTGAGTCGTGTGTGCGGAACTTCGTAATAATGTCTGTCTTCTTAGCGGGTGCTAACACAGTCTGTTTCTGCTCCTGATCTTCTGGTTCACTCTTATCTTAGTGTCTAAGGAAGAATACCATTCCGCCCGATAAGCGGCAATCGGAGAATACTTCCCTACCCCAGCTATCTCTCTGTCTCTGCTACCTTTCTGTCCACAGAAGAAAGATTGCTATCATGGTGCGAACCAAGCTGCTCCCATTGTCTTTTTCCCACAGGAGGCTTTGATTCAGTGCTCTCCTGAAAGGGATGGGCTTTAGCCCATCCGAAAACAGCTAAAGTCACGTGGCTTTAGCCGCCGAGGGAATGCTCGACGACTGAATCGATTTCAATAGGAGTTCTCCCCATGAAGCTTCGATCCGCGTTTGTGCTCTGCCTGATTGCATTGACATGTACTGCCGCTTTTGCCCGCACGCGCTGGACCGAAAAACAGGCCAGCGATTGGTATGCAAAGCAGCCTTGGCTGGTGGGCGCAAACTATATCCCCTCTGACGCCATCAATGAGCTGGAGATGTTCCAGGCAGCAACCTTCAACCCGGCACTGAACGACAAAGAGCTTGGCCTCGGCGAATCCATCGGCATGAACACCATGCGCGTCTTTCTACAGGACCAGCTCTGGCAGCAGGACCCTGAAGGCTTCAAAAAGCGGCTCGACACCTTCCTCGACATCGCCGCAAAGCACCACATCCGGCCTCTGCTTGTGCTCTTCGACTCCTGCTGGGAGAACAATCCCCACCTTGGCCCGCAGCATCCACCCATTCCCGGCGTTCATAACTCTGGATGGGTGCAGAGTCCGGGCAAGCGCGAGCTCCTCGACCGCTCCTATGAGCCAAAGCTCAAGACCTACGTTCAGGGCGTCGTTGGCGCATTTGCCAACGATGACCGCGTCCTCGGCTGGGACATCTGGAATGAACCTGACAATCGCGGCGGCGATACGGAAGCCGATCTTCCTGCAAAGATCAAACGCGTCGATGAGCTTTTACCCAAAGCGTTCGCCTGGGCGCGCGCAATGAATCCATCACAACCGCTCACCAGCGGCGTCTGGGTTGGTAACTGGTCCAACCCAGCAAAAGAAAGCGCCACCACAAAGATTCAGCTCGCAGAGTCGGATGTTATCTCGTTCCACAACTACGGCTGGCCCGAGGAGTTTGAGGCGCGCATTAAAGAGCTTCAACCTCTCCATCGCCCCATTCTCTGCACCGAGTACATGGCGCGCGGCGCGGGCAGCACCTTCGACGGCTCCCTGCCTATCGCGAAGAAATACCACGTGGCCGCCATCAACTGGGGTCTTGTCAACGGCAAAACGCAGACCAACCTACCGTGGGACTCTTGGCAGCGTCCCTATGTGCTCATGCAGCCAACCGTCTGGTTCCATGACGTCTTCCACACCGACGGCACGCCATACCGTCAGCACGAGGTCGATCTCATTCGCCAGCTTACCGGCCGCGGCACCCCCGCAAAGCAGACTGCAAACTAATTAATTCCCGCCACAAACGTTTGGGTACCCATTCATCGCGACTGTTTCATCGTCGCGATGAATGGGAAATGCACAGACTCACGTCACCTCGACCTTGCCCGCTCCCACCTCCACCGCACGTCATCTCGACCGAAGCGCAGCGAAGCGGAGAGGTCCCTGGATTTATACCCGTCATTCGCAGCGCAGCGGAAGAATCTGCTTTGCCTTTCCGCTGTCACCCTTCCGCCATCAGATGGAAGGATCTGCTTTACCCTTTCTAAATCAATAGTTCAGTTCAGATTTTTTTCGACGAATCGGGTTCCGAATTTGACTGGCCCGTATACAGCCGGTGAAGATCGTCCAACGCCTGCGCATCGCCCTCTCGTGCTGCTCGACGAATGCCGGTAAGCGGATGGTGCAGGAACTTTGCCGTCAGCGAGCGCGTGAGAGCTTCGACAGCCTCGCGTTGTTCCGGGGTAAGGGTTGCAAGTTTCGCTTGAGAGCGCCGCAGCTCCGCCTGTCGTATTGCCTCTGCATACTGCTGCAACGACTGAATTGCGGGAACTGCATTGAGCGATTGCAGCCGTTCAAGATACTTATCAACCTCGCGCGTGACGATTGCTTCCGCAGCTTCGGCTTCTCGAGCGCGGTCGGCAAGATTGGCCTGTGTGACCTGCTGAAGATCGTCGATATCGTAGACAAAGCAGCCCTCGACGTCGTTCACACCTGGGTCAACGTCGCGTGGAACGGCAATGTCGATGAAGAACATAGGGCGATTACGACGACGCTGAAGGAATTGCTGCCCGTGCGAGCGCTCAAAGAGCTTCTGCGGAGCGCCAGTCGACGTAATCACAATATCGGCGCGGCTCGCCTGCTGATAAAGCTGGTCGAAAGGAATCACGCTGCCGTTGAACTGCTGCGCAATCTGCTCGGCGCGTGTCTCTGTTCTATTTGCAACAAGGATTGAAGTTGCACCCTGCTGAATCAGGTGTCGCGCGGCGAGCTCCGACATTTTGCCTGCGCCGACCAGAAGCACGGTTTTGCCTTCGAGCGTATCGAATATCTTGCGTGCCAGATCGACGGCGACCGAGGCGATGGAGACGGAGCTTGAACCAATCTGAGTTTCACTGCGGACGCGTTTTGCTACCGTAAAAGCGCGCTGCAGCAGCCCTTCAAGCGTAGTGGAGACTGCGCCAACTTCCCGGCCTGTCGCGTAAGCCTCTTTGACCTGACCGAGGATTTGCGGCTCGCCGACAACCATGCTGTCGAGCGAGCTGGCGACGCGAAACAGATGCCGAACGACCTCGCGCTCGCGCAGCTCGTAGAGATGCGGCTGAAGATCGGCGGAGGAAATTCCCAGATATTCGTAGAAGAAATTGAGCGTGCCTGAAGCTTGTCCAGCTTCCTGCACGGTAAGCAGCTCAACACGATTGCATGTAGAAAGAATCAAAGCCTCTCGGATTCCCGGCTGATGAGCAAGAGCGCGGGTTGCATCCGGCAGGCGCGCTGGAGCGATTGCAAGCCGCTCGCGCACCTCGATGGGTGCAGTTGTATGGTTGACGCCGAGCAGCACGAGGTTCGGCGCGATGTGGTTCTGGCTCATGGCGCGGTAAACCTGTGGACAACGGAGAGTTGGTTAGCCGCCCAGACAGCGAGGACGACAAGGAAGACAAAGCTGCTGAGATAGACCGCGCGACGTCCGCGCAATCCCGAATGGCGGCGAATAAAGATCATGCCGATGTAAGCCAGCCACATGGCAAACGAGAGCAGAACCTTGGGATCGAGAAAGTAGGACGCTCCAATCGTCTGCTGCGCAAGCACAGAGCCAATCAACAGACCTGCCGTCATGCAGGGCAGGCCAAAAAGCAGCGTCTTGAGCGCAATCTGGTCTGTGGTCTCAAGCGGTGGAAGCCAGCTAAGGGCAGGCAGCTTCGACTTGAGGCGGCGCTCCTGAATGAGATAAAGGAGCGAGGCCAGCAGCGAAAGAAACAGCGCAGCATAAGCAGCTAACAAAAGCGCAACGTGAAGAAAGACCCATCCTGTATGGAGGTGTGGAAAAGTTGTCGCCTCCTCACCGGGATGAAAGGCCGGAACCAGTCCCAGAAGAAAGCAGATGGGCAGCACAAAGATACCGAGCGAGACGGTCTTGTACCGCGCGTGAATGAAGAGAAACGCCAGAGCAAGCACAAGTCCAAGAAACGACTGCGTTTCGTGAGTATCGACCGGAAGGCGATGGTGTGCCGCATTGAGCATCTCGATCAGAGACACAAAGTGGAAGAATATGGCCGCAGTTGTAGCAGGAATGGCGACATGTCTCCACCGGGGACGATCATATAGCGCAGCCGGAAGAACGGCGAGCGAGGCAATGCCATAAAGAAGGACCGCGACTCTGAGCCAGAGGAGAGACATACTTTGGGGAATGGCCAATGGCAACTGACCTTCCCTTTAAGTATATCCTGCGGAATCGAATCACTCTGCTGCGTTTACCGCTTGGCGCTTGCACGGCGGCGCGTTGTGCTGCCTGTCTTGGTCACAGTCTTTCTGCGTGCTGTGGATGTGGTCTTTGCGGATTTGGCAGATGCTTTCTTTGTAGTTCGGTGTCCAGAAGAGGAAGATTTGGCAGTGCTCTTCTTCGCTTTAGGTTTTGCATTTTCTGGATGAACGAGTTTATTGAAGTTGCTCTTCTGCCCGCCGGCCGTTTTTTCCTGATACACCAAAGCAAGACCGCTCGCGTCGAATTTCTCGAAGAACTCATCCCAGGAAATCTCGTTCAATGCGTTGTCATTCGCATTTTTTGCGTTGGGAAATTCAAAACGCAGAATTCCGGGCTCTCCCTTCTTCGCTGTGCTGGTCACCTCACTGGGAACTGCTCCGCGTGCCTCAGCCCATCGCTGAATCTCGTCGTGGTCCTGTGTTGTTTTGGAAAGAGCCATCTCGCTCCTCCTTCACGGCATTATTTGCTTCCACTGACTACGATGGCGAATCAATGGCCTACGCTGTATGTTCAATGTGCCTCGACTTGAACGCCCTCAACACACAATTGCCCGCATCTCAGCACGAAACATTTTTTACGAGATAACTGTGCGAGCAGCCGGATAGATTGGGATTGTAGCCCTCGTTTTGTTGAGATGGGGGTCCATGGGATATCCGATTCAGCGGGTTCCTGCTTTGCCGATTCACCCTGCTGGTAGAGGCACCTGTTGGTGCTATCAACATTGGAATATTGAATGTTTTCTGATTTATATTTCCTGAATATAAATAAAACATCATCGATGCTATAATTAGATGCAGGAGTACCTTCGATGCGGACAACGCTTGCGCTTGATGATGATCTGGTAAGCCTTGCTCAGGAATTTACGGGAGTAGCCGAAAAGACGGCTCTGGTCAGAGAAGCTTTAAAAGCTTTGATTGAGCGGGAGAGTGCCAGAAGACTGGCGGCGCTTGGCGGCACGATGCCGGATTTAGAAGATATTCCGCGCCGCAGGGTGGGCAGCGAGTGATTCTCGCGGATACTTCCATTTGGATCGACTATTTTCGTTCTGGAAACGAAGAGATGCGGAATCTGCTCGATAAATCGCAGATTGTGATTCACCCATTTGTTGTTGGCGAGTTGGCGCTGGGTTCTTTGCGGGAGCGCAGGAAAGCGCTCGCATTTCTGGATCGATTGCCGCGCGTGCGAGTAGCGCAGTTGGAAGAGGTGCGGCAAATGATCGAAACCCGATCGCTCTATAGCCGGGGCATCGGTCTGATCGATGCTCACCTGATCGCCTCTATCTTCCTCACTCCTTCGACACGATTGTGGACGAAGGACAATGCGCTGCGCAGAGTTGCGGAAGCATTGTGCATTCACATGCGTCTGGCGTGAAGCGTGGAAGAGGCGAGGCAAGGCGAAATACAGGGATCTCTGCGCTTCGGCCCTGTGGCCTCCGGTTCGAGATGATGTGCATCGAGGGAGTGCGGGCTACGGTCGAAATGGCGCGCATTCCCGTTTCCCAATTTGGCGATTGCTCCGGCCTTGCACACGCGGGTGCGGTATTCTGGCGTTTCTGTGACTACTGAGACGACAAGCGGACCGGCCAGGGGTCCGGCAGCCCTAACCCCTGTTATGCAGCAATATTTTGCCGCGAAGGAGCAGTATCCCGACTGCCTGATGTTCTGCCGCATCGGCGACTTCTATGAGTTGTTTTATGAGGACGCTATTCTCGCCGCGCGCGAGTTGCAACTAACCCTAACGGCACGCGACAAGGAAAAGAAGCAGCCAATGTGCGGAGTTCCCTACCACGCAGCGGAGGGATATTTTCAGCGATTGCTGCGCAAGGGCTATCGGATAGCGATCTGCGAGCAGATGGAGGATCCCAAGCAGACCAAGACCATTGTTCGGCGCGAGGTGACCCGGGTGATGACGCCAGGGACTGCGCTCGACCCGACGCTTGGAGCTGAGCAGAGTAACTATCTTGCCAGCGTTGCCATGCTGAACGGGCGCGTAGGACTGGCATTGCTCGATCTTTCGACAGGAGAGTTTCGAGCCACCGAGTTTGCAGGCGGCGAAGTGTGGGCCGAGGCTGCCGATGAACTGGGCCGGGTAAGGCCGGTAGAACTGCTATATGCGCAGGGTGGTTTATTGGGAACTCCTGCGAGCGGTTTACTTCCCTCCCATCGCGGCGATAAAGCTGCCACGATGAATGGGGCACCCGGAGGTTCAGGGCGAGTTGACGATGGTCAGGAACATAATGCGGAGGTTCTTCATTCCACTCAGGATGACAATGTTTTAGAGAGTCCGGGCGGGCTGGATGCGATTCGCACGAAGACGCCGCTGGAAGACTGGGTATTCACAGTTGACTATGCCGTGCCATTGCTGCAGAACCATCTCCGGGTGCAGTCTCTGGATGGCGTGGGGCTGAGCGGCCACGAAACGGCCGCAGTCGCTGCCGGTGCTCTGCTGCACTACATGCGGGCGACCAAGCAGGGCGGTCTGGAGCATGTGGACGGGCTGCGGTTTTATGAGCGCTCGACGTGCCTGGAACTGGATGCAGTGAGTGTACGCAATCTGGAGCTGGTTGAACCGCTCTTTTCCGGCGAGTCCGCGCAGACAACTTTGTTTTACACGCTGGATGCGTGCTGCACGCCGATGGGCAAGCGGCTGCTGCGGGCGACACTGCTGCGGCCTTCAAACCGGTTGGAGGAGATTACAGCGCGCCTGGACGCCGTGAACGAAGCGGTAGCCAGTCTGCAAAAGCGCGAAGAGCTGCGGCGGTCGATGCAGGGAGTGCTCGATCTGGAGCGGCTGCTGGGAAGAGTAGCGCTGGATTCTGCCGGTCCACGCGAGGTAATGGCACTGGCCGCAACGCTGGGGTGCCTGCCAGGTGTTGCCGCAGCCGTAGGCGCATTTGAGGCGAAGCTGTGGCGCGAACTGGGCTCAGAATTTGACACAGCGGACGACCTGCACGCTCTGATTGTTTCCACGATTGCAGACGAGCCGCCGGTATCTCTGGCCGACGGCGGTGTGATTCGCGCGGGCGTGGATGCAGAACTCGATGAACTGCGCGAGCTGGGCCGCAGCGGACGGCAGGCGCTCGCCGCCATTGAAGAACGCGAGCGGCAGCGAACAGGAATTGGCAGCCTGAAGGTGCGGTTCAACTCGGTCTTTGGCTACTACCTCGAAGTGACCAAGGCAAATGCCAAGGCCGTTCCCGCAGACTACGAGCGCAAACAGACGCTGGTGAATGCGGAGCGGTTTACAACGCCCGAGTTGAAGGAATATGAGACGAAGATTCTGACTGCGCAGGAACGCAGCGGAGAGATTGAGCGCAGAATCTTTGCCGAGCTGCGGCGCACGCTGCTGGACGCAGCAGGACGCATGCGAGACACGGCACGTCGTGTAGCCGAGATCGATATGCTGGCGTGCTTTGCGCATCTGGCCGCGTTGCGCGGATGGATGCGGCCCATAGTCGATGCCAGTGGAGTGCTGGAGTTTGTAGGCGCACGACATCCAGTGGTGGAGCGGCGCATGGAAGAGAGCGGCAGCGGACGGTTTGTGCCGAACTCTGTGCATCTCGATGCAGATGCTGGACCAGCAGTGCTGCTGATCACCGGGCCGAACATGGGCGGCAAGAGTACGTACCTGCGGCAGGCAGCGCTGCTTGTCGTGATGGCACAGTGCGGTTGCTTTGTTCCGGCGGAGCAGATGCGGCTGGGCCTGGTTGATCGTATTTATACGCGCATTGGAGCCAGCGACAACGTGGCGCGTGGCCGCTCGACCTTTATGGTGGAGATGACCGAAACGGCAGCGATTCTGAATACAGCGACCAATCGCAGCCTGGTTCTGCTGGATGAGATGGGCCGTGGCACGGCAACGTATGATGGCCTCTCGCTGGCGTGGGCAACGGTGGAGCATCTGCATGACCGCATTGGTGCGCGGACACTGTTTGCAACTCACTACCATGAGTTGACTCTACTGGCCGATCGTCTGGCGCGGCTGAAGAATCTGCGCGTAACGGTGAAAGAATCTCCGTCAGGCATTGTGTTTCTGCATTCAGTCGAGGCGGGCGCGGCGAGCAAGAGCTACGGTATTGAGGTGGCTCGACTGGCAGGCCTGCCTGCGGCGGTGATTTCGCGAGCACGTGAGGTGCTGAAGCTGCACGAACGGGCAGAGACACAACAGGTGCGTGAGGCAGCACCTGCTGCTCCACGAATGCAGATGACCATGTTTACGCCGCTGTCGCAGCGGATCGTTGATCGGCTGGCCGAGGTGGACGTCGATGGATTGACTCCGCGGGAAGCGCTGAATTTGTTGGCGGAGCTGCAGCAGGAGATCAAGGGATAACGAGGGCGAAGGCGATGATCGTTGCAGGCGTGATGAGCGGAACTTCGGCAGATGGCGTGGACGTGGCGCTGTGCCGGATTACTCAAGCGCGCGCTGCCGACGGAACGCCAACGGTGAAGCTGCTGGGGCATTTGGGATTTCGTTATCCAAAGGCGGTAAGAACTGCCGTACTGGCTGCAATGGATGCAAAGGCA
>DASRSR010000017.1:0-26282 GCA_035656355.1 Edaphobacter sp. | reverse complement strand
ACTGGATAGGCAAGCTCTCCATTTTCGATCCACAGACCGCTTGCGCCTTGCGAGTAGTCGCCCGTCACCAGATTCACGCCAAAGCCCATGGTCTCGGTGACATAAAGTCCGCTCTTCACCTCGCCAATCAACGCCTCTGGTGTCAACGTTCCCGGCTCAAGATAGAAATTCCCTGCACCGATCCCCGGATTTCCTGCCAGGCCACGCGAGGCGTTTCCCGTTGACTGCATGCCCAGTTTCTTCGCCGTGTAGGTGTTCAGAACGTAGTTCTTCAAAATGCCGCGCTCTACCAGCACCGTTCGCCGCGTCGGCAACCCCTCCCCGTCAAACGGTGTTGTTCCGAAGCCTCCAACCCCATCGAAAACAAGGGTACCGTCGTCAATCACCGTCACATTCTCTCCTGCGACGCGCTCACCGAGTTGCCCGCAAAAAAAGCTGGCATTGCGATAAATAGCATCGCCATTTGCTGCTTCAAAGATGTTGCCAATGATGGACCGCGCAATTTCAGGTGAAAACACAATCGGAGCCTTTTGCGTGTTAACTCGGCGCGCTCCCAGCCGCCGCAGTGTTCGCCGCGCCGCCTCTTGCCCGATCGCCTCTGGCGATTCCAGCTTCCGTACAGAACGTGCAGCAGAGTACCAATAGTTACGCTGCATTCCGCCCTTCTCGTCAACCGCAATCGGCATGGCAGAAAAACCACAGTAAGAGCGTCTGTACTCTCCAATAAATCCACGCGAGTTCACCAGAATCTTGTGCGAGGTTGCGATATCGAAATCGCCTCCGCCTGAGTTCTGAATGCGGGTGTCGTAGGCCATTGCCGCTGCTTCCACCCGACGTGCAATTTCAATCCGCTCGGCTGGCGGCATTGCGTTCACGTCCTCAAAATAAAGATGCTGATCGCTCTCTATCTTGCCAAACTGATGCGCCTCCGGCAGCCCTGCAAACGGATCTTCATTAGTGATTTTCGCCAGCGCAATCGCGCCCTCAATCAGCCGTTCAATCGAGTCAGGAGAAAGCTCCGAGGAAGAGGTACTCGCGACCCGTTGCCCAAGAAAGACACGCAGCCCAATGGCACGCGAGCCTGACTCCTTCAATGTTTCTACTTGTCCCAATCGCACCAGCGACGAAAACTCATCGCCTTCGTAGAGGACAGCTTCGGCATCGGTTGCTCCTGCGCGCAGGGCCTTCGCAATAACATCTGTGGCTAACTGTTTGAGGTCAGGGACAGAAACAGCAGTTGCTAAATGTGACAAGATGTAACACCTCAATAAACCGGAGATTCTGACATTCGCGGTTCACGGCCGTCAGTGGCCTTCAAAAAGTACATCCCGGCAGCACAATATTCGGCATCGCTCTTCAGTTTGTGTTCGACGTGCGGTGGTAATGCATTTTCAGAATGCCTGTGAAACACCTTGAGAGGCCCCCCGCAGCTCTTGCATCGAAACTCCGTGTCGTTGTCGGCCAAGGCGTCAGCAATCAACTTTACCTTCCAGAACGGTTCATAGCCACCATTGGCCTTGACGCGTCTGCGCTTTACCTCACATTCGTAAAATTTTTCGCGTTCGACTGCCATGATTTACCTCGATGTAATTGCCTGGTGCGGTGCGCATGGGTTCGTCTCCATGAGTTTGAAGGCCGGTGCCATGCCGTTAAAAGCATGAACCGTAGCCCGAAGTCTTATTGACCAGTGCCGCCCACCGTCATGCGGTCGAGCTTGACCGTGGGCATACCCACGCCGACTGGAACGCTTTGACCATTTTTGCCACAGGTGCCGATGCCCTCATCAAGCGCCAGATCATTACCCACCATCGAGACATATTTCAGCGCCTCCGGCCCATTGCCAATCAGGCTCGCGCCCTTCACCGGCCGCGTCACCTTGCCGTCTTCAATCAGATAAGCTTCACTGGCAGAGAAAACAAACTTGCCGTTAGTGATGTCCACCTGCCCGCCACCAAAGTTCACGGCGTAGAGCCCGCGCTTGACGCTCTTAATAATGTCCTCAGGTAAATCTTCGCCGTTCAGCATATAAGTATTCGTCATCCGCGGCATGGTGATCGCCTGATAGCTCTCTCGTCGTCCACTGCCCGTGCTTCGGGTTCCCATCAACCGCGCACTCAGCTTGTCCGTCAGGTAACCCTTCAAAATGCCGTTCTCAATCAACACATTTTCCTGCGTCGGTGTGCCTTCATCATCGACATTCAATGAACCTCGCCGATTCGGCATCGTCCCATTGTCTACGACCGTAACTTTGCTCGAAGCTACCTGCTGGCCAATCAGGCCGGCAAAGGCAGAAGTGCCCTTGCGGTTAAAGTCCGCCTCCAGCCCGTGCCCCACAGCTTCGTGCAGCAGCACGCCCGGCCAGCCAGGGCCAAGCACAACTTCCATCTCACCCGCCGGAGCTTCTACGGCGCCCAGTTGCAACATCGCCGTCCGCGCAGCTTCGCGAGCGAAGTGTTCCGGGCTTTTATTGCCTTCAAAGAAGTCGAGTGCGACACGACCTCCGCCTCCACTAGTGCCGCGCGCTGTGTTCTCTCCGTCCTTGGCAATTACAAAAACGTTAAGTCGAGCCAATGGCTGCGTGTCACTTGCAAACGTGCCGTCGGAAGCGGCCACCAGAATGCGCCGCAGCTCATCGCTAAAGCTGGCCCGCACCTGCACAATGCGCGAGTCGTATGCACGGGCGGCTTTATCGGCACGCTGAATTAGCTTGAGCTTTTCAGAGATCTCCGCATCGGCAGTAGCTCCGGCAATGGGATAAAGAGTTGGTGTCTCTGTATGAGTGAATCCCTGTGACAGCTCTTTCGCTGGACCACTGGCGATCAGCGCCGCAGTACGCGCAGCCTTGAGCAGTCGCTCGCTTGATAGATCATCCGTGTAGGCAAATCCGGTGCGCTCGCCGCTCAATACGCGAATACCACAGCCAACGCTAATCCCCTGGCTGGCGGATTTCACCAGCGATTCATCGATCCCCAGAGATGTCGAGGTTACCGCTTCAAAGTAAAGGTCCGCGTACTCTCCACCAGCCGAGAGCGCTTCGCCCAAACAACGCTCCATCAAACGTTCGGAAATTCCCAGCTTTTCGATGAAATAACGCTTGTGGTCTGGAGCATGAGTCGTCATTCTATTTATTGTAGGCTTGGCCTTATGGCGCGGCAAACAGATGGCGTAGCCCTCGTTTAGCACTGCGGCAAACAGTTACAGTGAAATCACCGTAAGCGAATGTAATTGCATGTGCTACCTTGCAATGCATGAGTTTTCAAGGAGACCCGCATGTCCGGCACCGCGACTGACCCACGTTATCCAATCGGTAAGTTTGTAAAACCCGATGTGATTACGCCCGAGGACCGGCTTGAAGCCATTCAAACGCTAGGCGAACTGCCCGAGATGCTGCGCAACGCTGTCGATGGGCTGGATACCGCGCAGCTAAGCACTCCCTATCGCCAGGACGGTTGGACCGTACGCCAGGTTGTGCACCATGTGGCAGACAGCCACATGAATGCGTTTGTTCGCCTGAAGCTGGCTCTCACCGAAGACTGGCCAACCATCAAGCCGTACGATCAAGCAGCCTGGGCTCGGCTTCGCGATATGGCCGCTCCCATTGAATGGTCGCTGGAGCTCATCGAAAGTCTTCATGCGCGATGGGTCATGTTATTGCAATCGCTCAGTGAGGAACAGTGGAATCGTGGCTACAATCACCCCGATAGCGGTCGCGTTGCCCTGGATGCAATGACGCTGCTGTATGCATGGCACTCGCAACATCATGTGGCGCACATCACGCATTTGCGCACAAGAGAAAACTGGTAATTCGAAGCAGCATGAGAACGACTCAATCCCAGCCAGAGCAGACCGTAGAGCAGATCGCCGGAGCGCTGGAGTCTTTTCTCGTTGAGCATCCATTCGCAGCAGTGCTTGAAGATGGCAAAGCTCTGTTTGAAATGCGCGAGGCTCGTTACTCGCTTACAACCGCACACGGCCGTTGCACACTCCATTTGTGGAGTGAAAGTCGAAACCTCGTACGTCGCGTTAACGCAGCCACTTTGCGCAATGGCGCACTGCGACTGAGTACACATCGCTTTGGCCAAACAAAACCGCAGATACTCGAGTTAGTGGCAGACAGGGACCGGCGAACTCCACTTGCGCGCGAAGCCATGCGAGTGAAATATCTGCGCATACTGGAGCGAGCACTGCTGCGCAACTTTCCTGATTGGAAGCCAGACGGATTTCGCACTGCAATGGATCTTGAGAAAAGCTTTGGTCCAGCCTATGCACGCGGATCGCTGGTACAAGGTCAGAAAGCCTGGGCCATTATCGCCATCAACGAAGAAGAAACCTCGTCAACAATCGACGGCATTCTCACTCTTGGAATTTTATGGCTGCATCACTGCCGTGAATCAGGAACTGGCCAGCGTCTATATCAGGGACTTCGCATCATTGTTCCGCAAGGTGCAGCTTCACTCACGCTGTCTCGGCTCGCCTGGCTGAATCCCAATGCAGCGAAATGGGAGCTTTGGGAACTGGACCAGACAATGGAAGAGCTGGAGGAGCGTGATATTGCGGATCAAGGCAATCTAACAACCCGGCTGCTTCGCGCACCGAATGAAACGACAACAAGAGAACTGTTCAGCCAGGCAACAGAACGTGTAATGAGTCTGGTTCCAGTGGAGCTATGGAATAAAGTCGAACAGCGCGTTCACAATGGGCCAGAGCTCGCGTTTCTTCTGCACGGTCTGGAGTTCGCCCGTATTCGTTCGGGCTATGCTGTCAATTCCTTCAAGAGATCGCATGAGATTACCTTCGGAGCTGGCGCTAACGAAACGCCATTGACAGAAGAGAATGAAAGCGATCTGCGAGAACTGATTGCGCGACTGTTCGCGCGTCGTACAGAAGATGGAGACAAACGCGACCCTCTGTACCGAATGCAGCCGGAGCGGTGGCTGGAGAGCATTCTGCGGCAGAACATCGAGCCTCTGGATGAACACCTTGACCGGGCGCATGTATACACCCAGGTGCCCGCATTCGCTGCGTCCGATCGCGGAATGCTCGACCTGCTGAGCGTCACACGCGATGGCCGGCTCGCCGTTATTGAGTTGAAAGCCGATGAGGATCTGCATCTGGCGCTGCAAGGGTTGGATTACTGGATTCGAGTGCGATGGCATCACCTTCAAAACCCTGACTCTGCAACGGGACTGGGTGAGTTCCAGCGACATGGATACTTTGGCGGCATATGGCTCTCACCGGAGCCTCCCCGTCTCTATCTGGTTGCTCCTGCGCTGCGAATTCATCCAGCCACAGAAATAGTCCTGCGCTATCTTTCTCCACGTGTGGAGTGGATTCTTGCAGCACTCGATGAACGCTGGCGAACGACAGTCAAGGTGGTATGGCGCAAGCGCAGCCGCGATTCACGCATTTAAGCGTCACCAGCGATAAAATAAACTTAACCTGACAAACAGGATTGGACAGATAGGAACATCCCGCAATGCCACTCTACGAATACGAATGCACGGCCTGCCACCGCCGCACTGAAAAGAGACAAAAATTTTCTGACCCGGAGATCACCGTATGCCCATACTGCAATGGGCATCTTGAGCGCGTGCTCTCTGCGCCCGCCGTCAGCTTTAAAGGCGGGGGCTGGTACGCCGATGGTTACGGCAACGCAAAGCCGAAGTCTTCTTCCGCGAGCGAAAGCAAAAGCCCTTCATCGAGCGCCGATTCGAATACACCATCTTCGCCAACTCCAGCGACCGCAGCTACTGCTGCTGCGCCCGCCGCAACACCGGCAGCGTCTTCAGATAAAAAGTAATCGCTTCTGCTTTAGCTCTTCTTCTTTGGGACCTTCGCGCCAGCTTTACGCGCTTCAGACAAACCGATCGCAATGGCCTGCTTGCGGCTTGTAACCTTCTTGCCGCTGCGGCCGCTCTTCAGCTTGCCCTGCTTCATCGCCTTCATCTCGCGCTCGACGCTCTTGCTGGCCTTCGGTCCGTATTTGCGGCCTGAGCTCTTCTTCGAAGAAGACTTCTTCGCTGTGCTCTTTTTATGAGCTGTCTTTTTGTGCGCGGCCTTTTTACTTGAAGACGACTTTTTCGAGGATGACTTCTTTGTGCTTGCCTTTTTTGTAGCCATACAGATTTCTCCCTGGTATTAGGAGTTCTGAAGCGCCTTAATACGTTGCATCAATGACAGCTTCTTCTTAACGATGTCCCCGTCGCCGACGGACCACAACGATCCCGAATAACACCGCCACTGCCGTGATCCCGAGCAAGCGACCCAGCATCTTTCGCGTCCACGATTGTGTGCGTTCCAGCGAACCATCGTGCCATGCCGCCTGTACTGCAACCAGATCTGCTGTGAGTCCGGGAATTGTGATTGCGTTGAGATCTGTTGTTGGCAATGAGCCGAAGATACGTTCGGGTTGCGGCAGGTCGCCGTTACGGTCCTTCGGAATTTCGTTGATGAGTTGGTTTACCTCTGCATCGCGCGGATCGCTAAAGAGTGCGCCATCCGCAGTGTTGGGAAATAGAGTGGCCGCACCTGTCATCTTCTTTTCAATGGCCGCAATGCTGTCCTGGCAGACCCCGAGCGCATAATAACCGCCGAAGGGAAGATCTGGACGCATCTGATGCTGATGCATATAAGCGATCGACATCTTTCCGGCGAGTCGCGTCACTTCGATGGCATCCGCATCGCGATACTCATGCGCATGGCGGCCCAGCACCCAAGGCTGGTCCAGTGTATCCATCGTGCGAAATTCCGCCTTGCCATCTACACCGAAGTACCAGCTCACATCCGCATTGATCTTTGGCCCGCGAATCTGCCACTCATACTCTGCATGACTTACCGGAACGAGCAATGAACGTTTCGTGCCCGGAACCAGAATCTGTGAGTTCACCCAAAAGGGCATCATGACATCGTGCCCCTTGTAATGAAAATGTCCAAAATTAGCGAAGTATCTTGCGTCCGACACGATGACTGTATGCCCCGAATCCATTAACAACTGAATTAATGCTTCGGGTGTCGTCGTCTTCTTGCCATCCAACTCCGCCACAGCAGCAGGGGTATCGTCGATTCCGTTCATGCTGAGACGGTTCAGAACGTCCGCCAGCCGCTGACTCTCCGCATGAAGCGGAGCCAGCGTGGGATTTGCGCCATCGCCACGCACAACTCCACGCCCAAGATCGCTGACGATACCTTCAGTCGTGAAACCCGGCAGGCGCGAAGGCACATTCAAATTGATAGTCTCGGCACGCTCGAGCGAGTAAGAGCCGAGGTCGATGAATCGCTTTACCCCGCTGATCGGAACAGTAGTTCGTGGCGCGCCTGGATGCCTTACGGACAGATTTTCGAGTTCTTCGTTCTTCCCTGCTACTCGTCCAGCTACCCGAACAGTGGGATTGATCTCGCGCATGGTCCATCCGGGAAAGCGGTCCAGCCCCTGCCAGTCTTTGCCCAGAATCAGTTCGCGGAGGTGATGCATCAGTGCAGGCGTCAACAGCGCCGGTCCACGCTTGTCGCCTTTATCGAGTTCCGCTAGAAGAGCATCGGTAAATCCCGGCGTTGCCGAAAGCTCCCGCATCATCTGGGACAGCATCACCGTATTGGCAGGCATAGGCTCCTCTGGCACAACATATTTAGCTGCGGGACGGCAGCCGACAAGCGCGGCCAATACCAGGGCACAACAGATCGAACCGGTCTTGCGCATTCGCTATTAATACTCAATGTGGACGCTCGGCACCACATCTACCTGCCCAGCTACACACACTTCCCCAAAGACCACCCTCGCCCATGTGCATCCAGGCCAGTAAAGATAATTTTCGCCTTGAACAAGGCCGCTGAATAAAATTCCACGCAAAACGAAAGGGTGAGCCACGCGGGCTCACCCTTCCTTTCCGAATTTTCGAAGATCCGGCTCGGCTAGGCCGGAACCAACTTTGTATCTCCGAGACTATTCGGGACCCGCGAGCTCAGCCCGCGTTTCCCTCACTCTCCCGTCGTCACAACGATTGGATGAGTTTTCTCGTTGCCATCGTTCGACTTCCGGTTTCCCGGAGGCGTCGCGAGTCTCGTTGCCGATTCTCTTAATGGCCATAGACTACTCTCTCCTTCTGGAAGATTGCTCTCCCGTTGCCAGATGAGACGCCCACTACCAGACTTGGGTTGCTGTGCGAATCCACACCCAGAATGTGGAAAACGAGTGCCTTTTTCCGGCTTGTCATCCCAGTTGTGTCGTACGGATTGCGTTCTCCATAGCCGGACTCCGCGATCTGTCTACCGCCAATCGGCTTCCGTTCTGCCGGAGCAATTTTCCCCTCAGGGAGACTCGGATCAAGTTTTGGTTCCGTTAAGGGCACGAGTTTACAGGCTGCGGAAATAGTCCTGTTTCGTTAAGGGCACGGCTTTAGCCGTGCCATAGCCGCTTCAGGATTCGAGAGGCTTTAGCCTCCGAGGTACGGTTCTGGCGTCTTCAAAGGTAGGGCGATTGTCGAGTTGCCGCGCCGGATGCGCGGAGGAAAATGGATACACTTCGGGCGTCTCGCAAAGGCGAGCGGAAACTGGATTCTGATGGATATAGTGATGGCGGATGCTGTAGTCTGCTGCATCTCGGATGCGGTGGTCAGTGAAGCCTCGTTGCCACACGGGGAATTTTGAAGCGAGTCGATGGGAGAAGCCTCCCTTGATGAGTCCAACTGCTCGTTCGAGGGTTTCGTGTGGGGTAAGAAGCAGGTGGATGTGGTCGGGCATGACGACGAAGGCGTGGAGTTTGTAGTGTCCTTTGGCGCGGTAGTGCTGGAGAGTTTCGACGAAGAGTTCAGCGTTGCGCTCGACTTGGAAGAGGCGGCGGCGGTTGTAGGTTCCGCTGGTGACGAAGAAGGTGCCGGGACGGGATGTGCGGGCCGGGATCGCCATTCGGCGATTGTAGGGCGCGTACCTCAGGGGCTAAAGCCCCTTGGCTGGGGCAGGGTTATGGCACGGCTGAAGCCGTGCCCTTAAGCAAAGCGGTTCGAGCTTTGCTCCAATGTCCAGGTTAGGCGATGAAACTGTATAAATGCGGCACCCGCACCCGTGACTGTGCCCACGCCAGCTGTAACAGGTCGGTTTCGTGCGGGGGTCGCGGCGTGCGATTCACGGAAGATGGGTGGGTCGCTTAACTTTGTACATCCCTGCGCTTCGCAGGCGCGGAGGATCGAACACCCGATAACCGAGAACTAGATCTGGGCCACCCGCTGTTTTGCAGTCATTCTTATGACAATATCTAGCAGAAGCAGCACGCGGTAGGAATTGATTTCTGTCCCATAACTAATGACTCTCCCATGAAGGATTGCGTGGCGATTGACACTCGACGGTGGTCTTTTAGCCGTCCTAAAATCGTAATTCTTGTAAACCATAGCCCAAACTACCTGCTCCACACAGGCGCTTGAAACCTCGCCCTCCTGTTCATTGAAATGTTTCGCTACTTCTCTCATTCGAATTACACTTTGTTTTTTGTTTGTCGCTGGTGGGAGAAATTCATCAGCAAACTCAGCTGCGACGCCGTCAATAAGAGGAAGCAGCGTTGGGATACACAGATCATAGTGTCTTAATTGATGTGCCTTTATGGCCAGACGTACTATCTTTTTCCTCTTCGCCATATATGGAAGCTTCCACCAACCTCGAACAACCCGCTTGAGCAATTTAAACTGTTGTCTTCTGAATTTGTTGAAGATATACGATTGGACCCCTTTTACTCCCTTTTTCTTATGGATTCGTACAACTGATAGGAGCTCCGACCTTGTTAGATAACGCTCTAGGCCAACTAAGCCAGCCTTCTCGAAAATCTTAAATGCCTTTCGTTCTGTCTCGCCCCATTGCATCTGGTAGCTAGTCGAAAAGGTCAGAAATACCTTTTGTATCTCTTTGAGCGACTCTGGAGAGGTTGCTCTTATTGCTTCTCCTATCTTCTTATATGGGTCAGCAAATCTCTCTATCTCATCTGAGGTTCTTTTGACACCTGCAAGAAGTCGCAGGTATGGATCGACCAATTTGGTGGCCGCCATAACAAAACTACTTTGTATATTTTGAAGAGCTTGGGCAGCGGTACTGAACTGTTTATAGATATCTGAAGCACCTTTGAGTGTGCTTTCCACTTGCCTTTGCATCGATATGGCAGAGTTCGCGACGTGCGGCATTGCGATTCCAACCTCACGTCCCTGTTTTGCAGTTGCACTTTCTGTGTGGCGTAAGACCTGACGAAGATCGTCTCCCAACAGACCTGCTAACGTTCCTGCGTTTATTGACCATGCAGCAGTCTTATTCATATCTGAAAGACCCATAGCACTGGAGCGATTGGAAGCATTGCTCCTATTCGACTTGAGTTTCCTATGTGCCTCTTCTTTTATTTTCGAAAAGTCCATAACTCTCCAATATGTGTGGGCGCGGCAATCGCCGCGCCCACACATATTTAGATACTGCTATCTGTCTGCTTAGCTGCAGCCGCTGGTGCTGCCACAGCTCATGCAGCGGTAGCAGCTTCCGTTGCGGGTCATGATGGCTCCGCAGGTGGCGCAGCTTGGAGCGTCGCCCATGTCGTACATGCTCTTCATCGCATCGGCGACATGGTAGATACCGCGGTCCTCCAGCGAGAGGTTGCCCGCTATTGCCTGCGGACTGCCTGACTCCGGCGCGATTCCCTGCTGTGGCGGAGTCGTCGTGTAGAAGTCAGCCGCCAGTTCCTTCGGCGCTTCGGTAGAAGCTGCAAGGCTTGAAAGAACCGTGTTGTTGGGGCTGTTGACCGTGCCTTCTACCGGGACGCCACCCTCGGGCTGGGGAGCAAGACCCGCGAACAAATCGAGCTGGTGGCCGCTGAGGAAGCGAATCTGCATCCAGCGGAAGAGGTAGTCCATGATGGATTTGGCATAGCCAATCTCGGTGTTGCCGGTCCAGCCGCTGGGCTCAAAACGCGTATGCGCAAACTTCTCGCACAGCACCTTCAACGGAACACCATGCTGCAGCGCCAGCGAAATCGCCGTGGCAAAGCTGTCCATCAGGCCGGAGACCGTACTTCCCTCTTTCGCCATGCGGATGAAGATCTCGCCCGGCTGTCCATTGGGATAAAGCCCGACGGTGATGTAGCCTTCGTGCCCCGCCAAACCAAATTTGTGCGTTACCGAAGCTCGCTCCGCCGGTAGACGATGACGAACGGCGCGCGGCGGCGATTGCGCATCGAGCGCATCGGCATTCTGCATGGAAGCTTCGGTGATCGCCTTGAGCTGCGTCTCAAGCGCCGTAATGCGCGCCTGCGCAGCAGCCTTGGCGGCAATGACCGCTTCTTCAATCTCAACCGAACCAGCCGCAGCAGGAGCGACGGATTTCTGTGCCTTGCCATCGCTGGCCGAGACGTTGAGCGGCTGCGAGCCCTTGGAGTTGTCACGATAGATCGCAACGGCTTTCAGCCCCTGACGCCATGCTTCGATGTATGCTTCGGCGATGTCGTCCACGCTTGCATCCTGCGGCAGGTTCACTGTCTTCGAGATCGCACCGGAGAGGAAGGGCTGCGTCGCGGCCATCATCTTGATATGGCCCATGTAATGGATACTGCGCGTTCCTTTGGCAGCCTTAAAGGAGCAGTCAAAAACAGACAGATGCTCAGGCTTGATCCCGGGCGCTCCCTCAATGGTCCCGGTCGCATCAATGTAGCTGACGATCGCGTTGACCTCCGCCTCGTTGTAGCCAAGCTTAATCAGCGCCGAAGGAACGGTGTTGTTGACGATCTTGATCATGCCGCCGCCGACCAGCTTCTTATACTTCACCAAAGCCAGATCGGGTTCAATGCCCGTCGTGTCGCAGTCCATCATGAAGCCGATGGTTCCCGTTGGGGCCAGCACTGTAACCTGCGAGTTGCGATAGCCATACTTCTCACCATGGGCGAGCGCACCATCCCATGCGTCGCGGGCCGACTCGATCAGGGTATCGAGTTGCGGAACACTAAAGGGCTCCGACGAGTTCTTCGACTTGCCGATGTTGTTGACCTCAGCACGATGCATGCGGATGACGTCGAGGAAAGGCTCGCGGTTGACGTAGAAGCCGGGGCAAGCGCCGCCTGCAATCTCGGCCTGCTGAGTAAGCGGCGTGGCCGCTCCCAGCGCGGGGCAGGTCTCGGCGATGCGCGACGACTGCCAGTATGCATCGCCGCAGAGAATGGCCGTGAGCACGGCAGCAAAGTCGCGGCCGGCGTCGGAGTCGTACGGCAGGCCGAAGGCCATCAACAGCGCGCCAAGGTTGGCATAGCCGAGTCCCAGCGGGCGATAATCGTGCGAGTTTTTGGCAATCTGCTCGGTTGGATAGCCCGCAGCATCGACGATGATCTCCATCGCCGTAGTCACCACGCCGATGGCATGACGATAGGCCGCAACGTCGAACTGGCCGCCAGGCGTAAGGAACTTCAGCAGGTTGAAGCTAGCCAGGTTGCAGGCCGAGTCGTCGAGGAACATGTACTCGCTGCATGGATTCGAGGCGTTGATGCGCGCCGTGTTTTTGCTGGTATGCCACCGATTGATGGTGGTGTCGTACTGCATGCCCGGATCGCCGCACTGCCAGGTGGCTTCAGCGATGGAGTGCATGATGTCGCGCGCGCGGTACTCTTTTACCGGCTTGCGGTCCTTGACGGTTCTGGTCGTGAATGTACCGTCAGCCTCAACTGCCTGCATGAACTCATCGGTGACACGAACGGAGTTGTTTGCATTCTGGAAGAAGATACTCGAGTAGGCTTCAGAATCCGGCCCACTGCCGTCGTAGCCGGCCTGCACCAGCGTCCATGCCTTCTTCTCTTCACTGACCTTGCACTGAATGAAGTCGTTGATATCGGGATGGTCAACATTGAGGATGACCATCTTGGCGGCGCGGCGGGTCTTGCCGCCAGACTTGATGACACCAGCGAAGGCATCGAAGCCGCGCATGAACGAGAGCGGGCCGCTGGCGGTTCCGCCGCCGGAAAGCGTCTCCATGCTGCCGCGAATCGCCGACAGATTGCTGCCCGCGCCCGATCCCCACTTGAATAACATGCCCTCAGTCTTAGCCAGGGTCAGGATGCTGTCGAGGGAATCGTTTACCGAATTGATGAAGCAGGCGGAGCACTGCGGGCGGGTATAGCCAGTAACGGAAAACTCAACCTTGCCGGTGGTCGCGTTCCAATGCCAGTTCTGCGCGTCGGAGTTCGGCTCCAATCGGTCGCAGCCTACGTTGAACCAAACCGGCGAATTAAACGCAACCTTTTGATTCACAAGTAGATGGACAAGTTCGTCAAAGAAGGCCGATGCATCTTCAGGCGTGGCAAAGTAGCCGTCGCGGAGGCCCCAGTCCCGGATCGATTCGGCAACACGGGTAATCAGGGCGCGAACGCCGGACTCGCGTTCGTCAGTGCCGTTGAGACCATGGAGGTACTTCGAGGCCACGATATTGGTGGCGGTCATCGACCAGTCAGCAGGAACCTCAACATTCTTCTGCTCGAAGATGGTTTTGCCCTTGAAGTCCTGAATAATGGCATCGCGCTTCTCCCAGGTAACCTCGTCAAAAGGCGAAACACCTGCGCGCGTAAAGTGACGACTGAAGGATAGTCCCTTGGAACCCGTCGTTGACGGTTGTGCCGGAGCAGGGGCGGGAGTTTTGGCGTTCTTGACGGTCTGATTGGTAACGGTTGCCATAGGGAGTTGCTCCTTCTATTAGATGATCTAGCCTGTCTGCTGGCTCACAGTACGAACCCCCGTGAGCGGTGAAAAATGGCCCTGCCTGCACTGAATATGGATCCGGAACGGCTGACTCCGGCGGCGCTAAACAGAGCAAAACCTTTGAAACCCAAAGCTGAAACTTCAGCGGTGCAGTGGCAAAAGTACCGCCGCCCATTGGGTCTGTCAAGTATAAAACACAACCTATTGTGTTAGCTGTGCAAATACCCCTATTTGCAATGGGTTCGACAAGACGGCATTTAGAAATCAGAGCTTTAGCCTGTGGAAGTCGTTACATCGCAGAAAAGACGCGGATACGATGGGAGCGCAACAAGCATTTTCTGAAGGTATGCCGTATAGGGCATTGCGACAAGGCGCAGAAACAGTGCAGACCATGTGGACAGAGGGTGGAAATGTGGACAACCAGGATCGCAAGACAATCAAGACAATATTGTCAGACTCCCTAGTCAGTCCTGCCTGAGCTGTAACCGCTGGCGAAGCTGAGCCGTCACAGCCCGATGGCATAACAGACACAATGTCCGAATGTTATCGAGGTCGCATTGACCTCCACCTTCGGCCACAGGAAGAATGTGATCGGCATCCCATAGACTTCGCCTGGCAGAGATGGTCTTCAAGCCATATAGGCGTAAACCTGCAGCCCGGGCCTGACCGCGAGAGCGTTTCAGCGCGTTGTAAGCCGCGACGGTATCAATATTGCACAGGGCGCAGCGGCCATGGTCGCGCGCGAAGACCTGTTCGCGCAAATAGCCGGGATCGGTGCGCAGCCGCCACTGATGCACGCAGTAATCGCTACAAAAGGTTCGTCGGCGACGGGCCGCTATCTCGAGGTTGCACCAGCGGCAGAGCGGCAGTCCATTTGGACCTTTTGGCAGATTTTTTATCGCAGCGCGGCCGCCCGGAAGAGTGCGGGGTACAAGCATAGGCTTTCTCAGGATAGGCTGGACGAACTGGTCAAGAGGTTACGAACCGGGTTCCCGCCGAGCAGATGGTAAAGGATAATCGAGACTCGAACGGCAACAGCATCCGGAGGAATATGCAGAAACTCAGGCAAAGTATCATCTGGACTATGTGTGCTTTGACGACTGCAACGCAGGGATATGCAAAAGCCAGGAATTCCGCTGCTCAGATGGATCACGACCTGATGGAGATCTCCGTTCCTGCACTGCAACAGCTCTACGCGCAGCGCAAGTACACCGTCACCCAGGTCACGGAGTGGTATCTGGACCGGATCGACCGCTACAACGGCGTCTATCGCGCGGTGGAGTACGTTGACCGCAAGGGCGCGCTGGCCACTGCGGCCGCCGAAGACCGGCAGAGCGCCGCCGAGCGCAAAGCCGCCGGGCCGCTGTGGGGCGTGCCCATCGTCATCAAGGAGAACACCAGCGAGAAGGGCCTTGTCACCAGTGACGGCTGGAAAGGATTTCTCGATCCCGGCAGGCAGCTGGTCGCTCCCGCGGACGCAACCGTGGTGAAGAAACTGCGCGCCGCCGGGGCCATAATTCTAGGCCGCACCAACATGCCCGACTTCGCCGCCAGCGACACCAACGTCAGCTCCGCCTATGGCCGCACCGGCAATGCTTACGATGTGCGTTACTCGCCGGGTGGATCGTCGGGCGGCACAGCGACAGCGGTCGCCGCCAACATGGCGGTCTTCGGGCAGGGCACGGACACGGCGAACTCCATCCGTCAGCCGGCGGCGAACAGCTCTCTGGTAGGTGTGCTGCCAACGCGCGGTCTGGTCAGCATTGCCGGTATTGCACCGCTGGACTGGCTGCGTGACAACACCGGTCCGCTGGCCCGCGACGTCACCTCGGCTGCAATCGCACTGGATGTCATGGCCGGCGAAGACAACATGGATTTTCGCACCAAAGGCAGCACCGAGCTGGCGCAGAAGAGACCGTACACGAGCTACCTCAAAAAAGATGCGTTCAAAGGAAAGCGCTTCGGTGTTCCTGCTTTCATAATGGAAGGCTCGCCGGCGCTGAATCCGCCGCCAAGCGACAGGCCCAACAATGGAGCTGTCTCGGCGGAGACGCGGGCCGCATTTATGAAGGCCGTCGAGCAGTTGCAGGCCGCGGGCGCAACCGTCGTCATCGAGCGGGATATTCTGCCTGAGGAGTTCGCAAAGCTGGTCGTGAAGATCAACACCAAGCCCTATCGCCGCGAAGGCATGGAAGATTTCTTGCGCGACTTCGGGCCGGAGCAGTACCGCTCCATCGCCCAGTTTGAGAAGGTGACGGGTGAAACAATTCCGCCACACGAGATCGGCGACTATGGCCCCGGCTCCGTACCTCAGCGCAACATCGAGACAGACCCGGACGCGAAGAAGAACTTCTTCGGCCCGCAGCAGGCGGCGCTCGACTTCTACGACGCTACGTTGAAGCGGTTCCAGCTTGATGGCTTCGTCTATCCATCGCTGCAGATTCCCACCTTCGACGAGACCGCGCCAGGCGCCTCAAAGGCCGGTCCATACAGCGAAACCGGCTGGGTCAACCGCCTTGGCGTTCCTGCCATCTCGGTGCCGGGCGGCTTCTACACCAACGGCCTTCCCTTCGGGCTTGAGATCTCAGGCCCACGCTGGTCCGACGGCACGCTGCTGGGCTTCGCCTACGCGTACGAACAGGCCACGCACAACCGCCGCCTGCCGAATCTGAAGCAGCAGTAGCAGGCGCTACATAATCGAGATGGAGCAACTTTCTAACCAGCCCAAAAAGAACAACGGTATCAGCTTAACCACGCAAGCCTTCAGGCAGGTCTGGTGCGTGCTGTACTTTGAGTAGCATCGCGGTCATATGGACAACCTGTCTGATGATAGATTTATCCATTATTTTCCCCAGTCCCTCGTGTCCATGTGCAGCTAGGATCGGGTCGCACCACGAAACTTTTATAGGATCGCTGTTTCTCCATTTTTGCAACAATGCATAGGCAAGATAATCTGCTGGCTGTGTGAGAATTGTCTTTTGTTTAGGAACAAACTGCCAGTCGGCTAACTTGTGAGTTCCATCAGTCGTCAGCAACTCAGGGATCTTAGTATTGACGATCGCTCGCATTGCCGCACTTGCTTTATCTCCATAAACATCCTGCCGTTCAAAGACTACTTCTAATCTCTCGTCGGCAGGTATCCCGCGCAACGCTTGGATAATCAGCGCATAAACACACATAACATAGCCGTTCAGCAGTTTCTCAGCCCGTGTTCCGGTTATGAGGTCTTGGTAATCACGAGTGCGGACACCTGCTACGATTGGAGTCAATCCGCAGAGCTTTGGGACAGTTCCGGCCCGCTCCAACGTGCGCCTTTCTCTTTCCTTTTTAAATCGGAAAGTATTCAAGTGGAGGTTTTCTCGTGGGGCAATCGCTTTACGCCACTCAGGCGCAAACCTTTTCCATGCCGCATCATCTCCGATGTAGCCTGCAACAAACATCCAGTCATCTTGCTCTTGACCGCTCTCGTCAACGTAGGCCGTTAGCACTGAAACTATCCTGTGGATTGAGGTATACGAAAAGTTCCATTCGTACCCTCTTGGGGATTATTTGCCAGATATATCATGCCCGAAACAGAAGAAACTGCTGCGCTGAAATTGTCATCGCGGCGGCGCGACCCGCGGCTCAGTAAAAAGTCGCGTTTTCGCGCGGAAATATACTTTTCTCGCACACCGCAACCCGCATCGCTCGCCTTGTGTCTATTCCCTTCGACAGCGGCACAGAATATCAAGGCCGTAAAGTCTCAGAGGAACGCGCTATGAAACTAACAACTCTTGCCCTTGCTACTACACTCGCATTTACACCGGCTGCGATCTTTGCGCAGTCCACAACTACGCCTTCAACCACGCAGCATCGCGATATTAATCAACGCAAAGAGAACCAGCAGGACCGCATCAGCCAGGGAGTCAACAGCGGCCAACTTACGCCTGGCGAGACATCTCATCTCGAACATCAGGAAGCTGGCATCAACAAAGAAGAGCGTGGGATGAGAGCGCAGGATAATGGCCACCTGACCAAACAGGACCGACGAACGCTGCGGCACCAGCAGCGGCAGGAATCCAAACGCATCTATCGAGACAAGCACAACGCTCGTAAAGGCATTCACTAAGGGAGCTTCTGATTCAAGTCCGGCTTCGTTAAGGGCACGGCTTCAGCCGTGCCGTAACACGGCATAATCAATGGGGCTTTAGCCCCTGAGGCAATGCCGAAGGCTTACTCTTAATCAGAGTCTTCCTAATTCACAAAAAATGAATGCCGCGGAGAATTCCTTCCTCCGCGGCATTCTTCGTTATAGCCAATGATTAATAACGATAGTGATCGGCTTTATACGGCCCTTCGACCTTCACACCAAGATACTTCGCCTGCTTGTCCGAGAGCGTCGTCAACTTGACACCGATCTTCTCCAGATGCAGCCGTGCTACCTCTTCATCGAGGTGCTTGGGCAGAACATAGACCCCGACCTTGTAGGTGTCACGGTTCTTCCACAGATCGAGTGCTGCCAGTGTCTGGTTCGAGAAGCTGTTGCTCATCACAAAACTCGGATGGCCGGTCGCGCAGCCCAGATTCACCAGTCGGCCTTCCGCGAGCACGAAGATGCTCTTGCCGCCGGGGAAGGTGTACTTATCTACCTGCGGCTTGATGTTCAGCCGCGTAACGCCTTTGGCATGGTTCAACTGATCCATCTGGATCTCGTTGTCGAAGTGGCCGATGTTGCAGACGATCGCCTGATCCTTCATCTGCTGCATGTGCTCAAAGGTGATGATGTCCACGTTGCCCGTGCAGGTAACGTAGATGTCACCAAGGCCGAGCGTCTCTTCAATGGTCGTGACCTCGTAGCCCTCCATCGCGGCCTGCAGAGCATTGATGGGGTCGATCTCTGTGACCATCACACGCGCGCCCATTCCGCGCAGCGACTTCGCGGAGCCTTTACCTACATCGCCATAACCGCAGACCACAGCCACTTTGCCCGCTACCATTACGTCGGTGGCGCGTTTGATGCCATCCACCAGCGACTCGCGGCAGCCGTAAAGATTGTCGAACTTCGACTTCGTTACCGAGTCGTTGACGTTGATGGCGGGCACCAGCAGCTTGCCCTCTTCCATCATCTTGTACAGGCGATGAACGCCGGTGGTCGTCTCTTCCGCCACGCCGCGCCACTCCTTGGCCAGCTTCTGGAAGTAGGTTGCGTCCTCGGCATGAACCTTCTTCAACAGGGCCTTGATCACGCCCTCTTCCTGATTGTCCGACGGCGTGTTGACCCAGCCGTCGCCCTTCTCCATCTCCACGCCCTTGTGGACCAGCAGGGTCACGTCGCCACCATCGTCGATAACAATCTGCGGACCGAGGCCGCCCTTATGCCGCAGCGCCTGGTCGGTGCACCACCAGTACTCTTCAAGAGTCTCGCCCTTCCAGGCAAAGACCGGGATGCCGGCCGCCGCGATGGCAGCCGCCGCATGGTCCTGCGTCGAGAAGATATTGCAGCTTGCCCAGCGAACATCGGCGCCAAGTGCCACCAAAGTCTCAATCAACACTGCCGTTTGAATCGTCATGTGCAGCGAGCCGGTAACGCGCACGCCAGCCAAAGGCTTGTCCTTGGCATACTTGTTCCGGATCGACATCAGGCCCGGCATCTCCTGCTCGGCAATGTCGATCTCTTTGCGGCCAAACTCCGCCAGCGAAAGATCCGCTACCTTGTACTCGCCGGCCACTGCGGCCTTGTCCACTGTTGCTGTCGCCATGGTTTCCTCTTGGTTGAAAAATTCACGAACTGATCCTATTCAGGATACCAGTCCGGGCCTGTTTTCCGCGCTCTGTGGCTAATTTCCGGTATGATGCAACCGGCTTCGATTGCAAAAGATTGCATCTGAAATTTGCGCAGAATCAAAGGCCTTGCAGTGCGTTTATTTTTTCTCCGCAGCCAGTAGCTTCTTCTTTCGTTCAACTCCCCATCGGTATCCGGAAAGCGTGCCGTCACTATGGATAGCGCGGTGACAAGGCACAACCACTGCCAGCGGATTCGATCCAATTGCTGACCCTACTGCGCGTGCGCCGGTCGGCATCCCCAACTGCTTCGCGATACTGCCATAGCTCCGCGTTTCTCCTCGCGGTATCTCCTGCAGCGCTTTCCATACCCTCTGCTGAAATGCCGTGGCACGCACGTCAAGCGGAAAAGTAGCTGCCAGCGGATGCTCGCTCATTTGACTAGACACAAATGCGACTGCCTCAGCCAGCCAGCCGGTATTTCCTTTTTCATGTACCAACTGTGCCTTCGAAAAACGCTTTTGCAACTCGGCAACCAATTCTGCATCGCTATTCCCGAAAGCAATTGAGCAAACGCCTTTCTCTGTCGCTGCTACCAGCATCCTTCCTAACGGACTCGCAGTCGTGCAATAACGGATCGTCAAACCTGCACCTCCTGCTCGCATAGCTCGCGGGGTCATTCCCAGAGAAGAGCCGCTCTTCTCATATAGGCGACTGCTCGAGCCAAATCCAGCTTCATAGATAGCATCGGTAATCGTCATCTTCTTCTCCTCTATCTTTTTCCGGAACTTCGCCAGACGCTGCTGCTTCGCATACTCGCGTGGGCTTACACCGAAGACGCGCTGAAAGCCGCGCAGAATCGTCAACCGTCCCACGCCTGTGGCTCTGGCGACATCGGTCAGCCGAATCGGCTTGTCGGCGTGCTTCTGCAAATACTCCGCCACCGCCGCGACTGTCTCCGCCTGCGGATCGTCCTTCGGCGTCACACGCTCCGGCTCACAGCGGCGGCATGGTCTGTATCCGGCAGCCTCAGCCATCGCCTGACTAGGAAAAAAGGTCACCTGCTTCCTTGTAGGTCTGCGGCTAGGACAACTCGGTTTGCAATAGATTCGCGTCGACCTTACAGCATAAAAAAACCGGCCATCCGCGCTGGAATCCCGGGCGAGCACCTGCTGCCACTGCTTGCCAGCGAATTCATTTGGAACACGATTCATTTTGGAATTTATGCTTGTCATCGCCATTCCAGTATCTTCCTCTACGCGAGGCCAATGCTACACTCCGTTTTGTTCGTTCAAAGTCTGAGTGTATTAATTCCGTACATCTGAAAAGCGAAAAAGGCAGGCCTTTAGGCCTGCCTCTTTACTTACTTATTAGCAACTTACTTTGCAGTGAGAGCGCCTGCCTGTTCTTTCAGAGCGGCAGCCTTATCGGTTGCCTCCCATGTAAAGCTGTCGCCCTTGCGCCCGAAGTGCCCATAGGCCGCGGTTGCCTTGTAGATCGGCTGGCGCAACTTCAGGCTTTCGATGATTCCCTTCGGAGTCAGCGAGAAATTCTTCCGCACCAGATCCTCTAGCTTTTTCTCGTCGATCTTACCTGTACCAAAAGTATCGACCAGAACGCTTACCGGTTCGGCAACGCCGATGGCATAAGCAAGCTGCACCTCGCAGCGATCTGCCAGACCGGCAGCGACAATGTTCTTTGCCACATAACGCGCCATATAAGCCGCCGAACGGTCAACCTTGGTCGCGTCCTTGCCGCTGAAAGCACCGCCACCATGCCGTCCCATACCACCATAGGTATCAACGATAATCTTGCGGCCAGTCAATCCGGTGTCACCCATCGGTCCACCCACCACAAATCGGCCCGTCGGGTTGATGTGGTACTTCGTATCCTCATCCAGAAGCTTCGCCGGAATCACGGCCTGAATCACGTTCTTCAGAATGTCAGAACGAAGCTGCTCGTTGCTAACGTTCTCCGCGTGCTGTGTGGAGATCACGACGGCATCGACCCGCACCGGCTTATTGTTCGCATCATATTCGACTGTTACCTGGCTTTTGCCATCGGGGCGAAGGTACGACATCAGGCCCGACTTGCGAACCTCGCTCAGCTTCTCCGTCAGCTTGTGTGCCAGTGAGATCGGCGTCGGCATCAGTTCCGGCGTCTCGTTGGTGGCAAAGCCGAACATCATGCCCTGATCGCCAGCGCCCCCCGTATCAACACCCATGGCAATATCGCCCGACTGCTTGTTGATGGTCGAGATCACCGAGCAGGTATTCGAATCGAATCCATAGAGTGCATTGTCGTAACCAATCGCAGCAATCGTCCCGCGCACAAGACTCTGGAAATCGACATAAGCTTTGGTCGTAATCTCACCGGCGACGACAACCAGGCCCGTGCAGGTGAGCGTTTCACAAGCCACGCGGCTATATGGGTCCTGCTCCAGGCAGGCGTCCAGAATCGCATCGGATATCTGGTCAGCAATTTTGTCGGGATGTCCTTCTGTTACGGACTCACTGGTAAAGAGAAACTTATCGCGTGTCGCCAAAATAAACTCCTTAATAGATACTCCGGCAGACACGTGGCCTGTCCAGTTTGTAGCCTTTTTATTTTACCTGCCGCCGCTCTACAGCGGCAAAAGCAGGAACTAATCGGCTTTTGATGCAGCTTCAATTGCAAAATTCTGCATTAAACAGCAATGGCATCCCCGAAGGGATGCCATTGCTGAGAATAAGTACAGCTAGAAGTTAAACTTCAGTCCCATCTGCATAATGCGTGGGTCACGCACAGACGTTACCTGACCATACGTGCTCGATGTAATATTCGAGCTGATCCCGCTGTAGTTAGTGTGGTTGAAGGTATTGAAGCTCTCGGCACGGAACTGGAATGACGATCCTTCCGTCACTTCAAACGGCACATCTGTTCCGGGAGTGATGCCAAGGTATGCTGAGGTGGTTACAGTGTCAAGAAAATTCGCATCACAGGCGCCGCCACCTGAAACAGGGAATCAACTTTGGGCTATTACAGTAACCGCCCCTGCAGTACATATTTCCAGAGGCACCAGCCCAAAACGACCAGGCACACCGCCATCCCTGTGATCCCCATCCACCGCATTCCGGTCTCGGGGGTACTTCCCTCCCGATTTCTCCGGACGTTTTCAGCAAATTCGGTCCAGTCCGCGGGATCGGAGTCGCCAATCCGGCTCTCTCTCAGACTGGCTTCAAACCGGTCGATCCAGGGAGCCTCATCCAGCCCAAGCGCGGCGAGATAACTACGAACGATCCCCTTGCGGAAAACGCCACCAGGCAGCTCGTCATATGCTCCAGACTCCAGCGCCAGCAGGTGCCGCGCCGAAATCTTAGTCTCCTGGCAGATCGCCTCTATCGAAATTTTGCGCTTTTCCCGCTGCCATCGCAGTTCGTCGCAGAATCTTTCCATTCGCTCCGCTCAGCCGTTATGCTTCTAATTGAAATCAGGTTTGGATGCTCACGCAAAAAATCCCAAACTGGTCGCAGCATAGCCCGCTATCTTCTTCAAGTCAAAGAAGTTTTACGACTAGGTCACTTAAGAATTAGCTTCTATTTGAGGAATTACGAATGTCCGAGCCCCTCCCCACGCGAGCTGCCTCGATGGCCCGCATTCCCAGTCTCGACGGGTTGCGCGCACTTTCGATCTTTCTCGTTATCGCACTTCATACCATTCAGCGCCTGAATATGACTCATCACGTGCCATTGTTTTGGTACGCAATCTTTAATGGAGACATCGGCGTCTTTATCTTCTTTGTAATCAGTGGCTACTTGATCACCAGTCTTTTATTGCACGAGCAGCAAAAGTATGGGTCGATCAGCATGCGCAGTTTTTATTTCCGGCGTGCCATGCGAATCCTTCCTCCTATCTATCTATATGTCGCGGTTCTCTTGATATTTAGCTGGATGGGACGACTGGCAACCAATCGAATGGATATTCTCAGCGCCCTTTTCTTCTTCCACAATTATGTCCCCCACAGTTCTATGTGGTCATTGGAGCACTTCTGGACGCTCAGTGTAGAAGAACAGTTCTATCTGATATGGCCGGGAATTCTTTATTACTGCCTCAGCCACCGCCCTGGAATTGAGGGCCGCATGTCCGCTGCGAAAGTGGCAATTGCGGTCATCATTATTTCTCCAGTAATTCGCGTTGTGGCGTTCCGTCTGCCTATTGCTTACCTGCACCACAGCGGGATGTTCCATATGCGGGCCGATTCACTTATGTTCGGCTGCGTAATTGCTCTCCTGCAGGGAACTCCTCTTTTCGAGCGAATTTATCTCATTGCAACAAGGGCATGGTGGGTCCCACCCGGAATCATCCTTCTCTGCAGTTTCCTCGAAACACGTTTTCAGAACTATTGGCAGCTTCCCTTTGGCATTACCGTCGGGGGCATTGCTATCGCATTTTTTCTGCTCTGGTGTGTACGCAACCCTTTTTCTGCTCTAGGCCGTGTCCTCAACGCACGTCCAATCGTGCATATCGGCGTCCTTTCTTACAGCATCTATATATGGCAAACCTTATTTCTGCACCATGACAATGCAGCAGTTTTCGGGCCCCATTTAAAGAGCATTAGTACCTTTCCAGGCAACTGGATTGCGATCCTTCTAGTCGCCGAGATCTCTTATTACATGATTGAGCAGCCCGCGCTTCGGCTCAGGACCAGGCTTATGAAGCGTATTCCTTCTCTTTCGCAGAAACCTTCTCGCTATGTCAGACAGTAATGGGCCATCTCTCACAATTGAGTTTGTCGCGACAAAGCAGCAGTGGGCCTCTTTTTGGGAGAGAGTAGTGGTTCCTCCAGATAATTCCAGGAGAGCGCGGAGTACAGCAGCGTCAATACCAGGGTCACAACGGCAATTGCCAGCGCTCCAGGCAAATAGCGTGACACCAGCATCAAGATCGTCAGATGGATCAGATAGACCGTATAACTGATTCGACCGACATAGCGAACGGGCCCGAGCGTTAAAACGCCTGTTGCCCTGCCACTTAAGGCCCAAAGCATTGCTCCGGCACTCGTACCCAGCGTCAGCTCATATATCAACACATTCGGCAGTGGTAGATTGGCCGAGGTACTGAAATTCGGTACTCTCGAAAGCGCCAGAAGCGACAAAAGAGAGAGTGCGGACAGAGCAAGCCCATAGTGTCCATAACGCTTAATCCATTCAGGACGTTTGCGCCACAGGATCGCCATCAAGGCTCCTGCAGCAAGTAGATCCATACGAAATGGGGTCAACGAATATATCGCCCAATGAGCGCCAAATAAAGGCGTACAAATCCAGCGAAGTAGCGGCGCGAGGAAAAAGATTGCTCCTGCCGTCCAGACAAGTGCCTGTTCACTCAGAAAGTACACAGCAAAAGGCCAGAACAAGTAAAACTGTTCCTCAACTGCAAGCGACCAGAGGATATCAAGTGATCGGGGATGAGAAATATGAAATGCCAAAAGAAAATTCATCAGCAAAACGTAGCAATACCAATGACGAGCCCACGCTACTCCAAACACAATGGAGGTAATGATTAATAAAAGGGCATAGGGCGGCAAGATGCGCCGAGCCCTGCGGCGGTAGAATCGCCCGAAGTAGTCGCCCAAGCTCTGTTCTTTGTTGTTGACCAGAATACCGGTGATCAGAAATCCGGAAAGAATAAAGAAAAGATCGACGCCCATCCATAACAGCTTCACCCTGAGGGTGTGGTGGAGGAAGACCGCTGCTATGGCAACGGCACGAATGCCGTCCAACTGCTCAATTCTTTTTAGCATTGGTTACAAAGCTGCTTTTACCCATTGGACATCAGTTCATTGAAATAGCACCACTCTTATTCATAAGAAAGTGCGTCGATCGGGTCCTTTCGCGCCGCCTTGATTGCCGGATAAAAGGCCCCCAGCATCGCCCCGCTAAAAGCAATTAACACGGCCGCCAGCACCCATGTTGGAGTAACAGCAAAAGCCAGCGTTGGAAATTTGTAGTGAAGAATCGCACGCATTAGATAAGTGACGATAATTCCAAATATGATTCCCGAAATCGCCAGCAGCGCCGTCTCGCGCAAAACAACCCGAATCACGTACATTCTCGATGCGCCAAGCGACTTTAGAATTCCAATCTCACGTGTACGCTCCATTACCGCCGTATACATCGATTGAAAGATCACCAGAAATCCAATCAGCACCGCTGTTCCGATCACGACACGCAGGCCAATATTGAATCCCGGTAACTTTTCCGGTGTGAGATTGGCAAGCAGCTCATCCAGGGTCTCAATACTGTACTCTTGCATTCCTGGAGTAGCCAAAATCTCTTTGCGGACTGCTTCCTGAAATTGCGGAGGGTTCTCCGTACGCAGATAGAACATGCTTGCCTTGCCTGGCGTCCCGCCAATCTCATTCATCGTGGTAATTGGGATAAACTTGCGTCCACCTTTGCCATGCTGAACAATGCCACAGATGTGAAATGGATGGTGCAGGACGTCCATCGTATCGCCGATCTTCAATCCCTTCGCAGCTTCGAGATCATCGATGATGATGTCGTCTGGATGCTGAAACGGGCCGCCGGCGATGAAGACGAACGGACGCAATGCGTTATAGCTTGCGTAATCGATGCCATAGATATTTTCCAGCGTCTTGCCGGCAGTAAGTTGAATGTTGACAGGGGCTGCAACCTCGACATGCGGCAATCCACGAAGCACATTTGCCACCTGGATGGAAGCCGCGGCCCCTGACATGCCGATCAGATTACTCGAGACTCCCGGGTGCACGACCATGTCCATTCCGATGCCGCTCTGGCTCGTCCGCTGCCCATTAAGTATTCCCAGCAT